>CALKYI010000082.1 GCA_938003665.1 uncultured Flavobacteriales bacterium | reverse complement strand
GATCAATGATTTAAACCGCAACCTCATCCAAGGGGGCATTTACCTCTACCCCAGTACCACCTCAAATGCCGAGGGAAAACTGCGGCTGACGTACGAATGCAATCCCTTGGCCTTCATCGCTCAGCAGGCCGGTGGAACAGCTGAAGACAATGCCGGGGACATTTTGACCAAACAGCCGAAACATTTGCACGAGCGATCGCCTTTTTATGTGGGAAGCGTCAACATGGTGCACGGACTGCGATCGTGTTGGCTCGACACCGAAAAGACGGGCTAAATTTGCCCACTGATAGCTGGCAACATGCGCGTTGATGACCTCCTGAATTTTTACCGAGCGGACCGACGCGCTCACCTGCTCAACGCCTGCTGGGAAAACGACGGTTCCAAAGCCGAACTCAAAGGAATTGTGGGGTCCGCACCGGCCTTGCTCGCGGCTTCGATATTGAGCCCTGGTGGGGAGATGGCTGACGATTCCGCCCTGCGTGATGCGCCCAGCCACCTGTTCGTCTTGGACGACAAAGAATCGGCCGCCTATTTCCTGAATGACTTGCAGCAGCTGATCGGCGACACCCACAACGTGCTGTTTTTCCCGCGGTCGGCGCGGGTACCGTACCAGGGCGGGGTCACAGCAAGCGCCAACATTGCGATGCGTGCCGAGGTCCTCAACGAGATCAATCGCCACGGCAAGGGGCTCGCCATTGTGACCTTCGGAGAGGCCATTGCCGAGCAAGTCATCAGCAAGCGCGAGCTCTCCGAACAGACCTTCGCCTTGGCCTTGGGCGAGAAGTACACCATGGACTTCCTCGACGAGGTGTTCATTGAGTACGGGTTCAGCAAGGTGGATTTTGTCTACGAACCCGGACAATACGCGGTGCGCGGTGGCATTGTGGACGTGTTCTCCTACTCCTTTGACCATCCCTACCGCATCGAATTCTTCGGCGACGAAGTGGACTCCATCCGCAAGTTTGATCCCATCTCCCAGCTCAGTGTCAACAAGATGACCCGAGCGGTGGTGGTGCCCAACATCGGCGACCAAAGCCTCCACGAATCCGTCGAGCCGCTGTTCAACTTTATCCCGGCCGATACGCGCATTTGGATGGCCGATGCCAAGCGTACTGAACGCCAACTGGAAAAGGCCATGGAGCGCGCGGAGAGCGCCTTTGAGCGCGTTTCGGATGCGGTCAAATTCACCCCGCCGGAAGCCCTGTTCATCGCGCCCGAACGGTTGGAAAGCCTGCTCGAACCCTTCCACATCGTGGAGTTCGCCGGCGGCACCACGTTTCCGAATCGGGTGGTCATCGACTGGGACATGATCCAACAGCCGAGCTTCAACAAGAACTTTGACCTGATCACCTCCAACCTGCAGGCCAATCACCGGCAAGGCTACCACAACGTCATCGTCGCGGGACAAGCCACACAAATCGAGCGGCTGCACGACATTTTCGCCGACCGCGAAGCCGAAGTGCCGCACCACCCCATTCCCATCGAGCTGAGTCAAGGCTTTGTCGACAAACAGCTCAAGTTGTTGGTCTACACCGACCACCAGCTGTTCGAACGTTACCACCGATTCCGGCTGAAAGAAGGCTTCAAGAAAAGCAAGCAGGCCTTGACCCTCAAGGAACTATCCGCCCTTCAACCTGGCGACTACGTGGTGCACATCGACCACGGAATCGGGCAGTTCGGAGGATTGCAAAAAATCGACGTCAACGGGAAGGAACAGGAGGCTATTCGCTTGAGCTACCGCGGAGGCGACGTCTTGTACGTCAACATCCATTCCCTGCACCGGATTTCGAAGTACTCGTCGAAGGAAGGCACCGCACCAAAAATCTCCAAGCTCGGTACCGGCACCTGGGCGGCGACCAAGGCCAAAACCAAGTCGCGTGTCAAGGAATTGGCATTTGATTTGTTGAAATTATACGCTAAAAGAAAATCATCAAAAGGATTTACGTTTTCGCCGGACAATTACATGCTTCATGAGCTCGAGGCCAGCTTCATGTTCGAGGAGACGCCAGATCAACGAGCAGCCATCCATGCCGTCAAAAAAGACATGGAGCGCTCCACCCCAATGGACCGCCTCGTGTGTGGCGATGTGGGCTTTGGAAAAACCGAGGTGGCCATCCGTGCTGCCTTCAAAGCCGCGGCCGACGGAAAGCAGGTAGCCGTCCTCGTACCGACCACCATTTTATCCATGCAGCACTACCGAAGTTTCACACGGCGGCTGCGTGATTTTCCAGTCACCGTGGATTACATCAACCGCTTCAAGACCGGCAAAAAACTCACTGAGACCCTCAAGAAATTGAAGGACGGACAAGTCGATATTCTGGTCGGGACACACGCGCTCGTCGGAAAGCGCGTTGAGTTCAAAGACCTCGGCCTGCTTATCATTGATGAAGAACAGAAGTTTGGCGTAGCCGTCAAAGACAAGCTTAAAACCATCCGAGCGAACGTCGATACCTTAACCCTCACGGCCACACCCATCCCCCGTACGCTCCAATTCAGTTTGATGGGGGCGCGTGACTTGAGCACCATTGCCACGCCACCACCCAACCGCCAGCCCGTCGAGACCACCCTTTCGCCATTCAATGAAGAGGTCATCCGAGACGCCGTCTCGTACGAACTCAGCCGCGGGGGCCAGGTGTATTTCGTCAACAACCGGGTCAAAAACATCCAAGAAGTCGCCGGCATGATCTCCCGGCTGGTCCCGGACGCACGCATCGGAATCGGCCACGGCCAAATGGAAGGCAAGCAACTCGAAGACGTCATGGCGCGGTTCATTGACGGCGCATTTGACGTTCTCATCGCCACCACCATTATCGAGTCAGGCATTGATATAAGCAATGCCAATACCATGATCATAAACGATGCGCATCAATTCGGCCTGAGTGACCTGCACCAGCTCCGTGGCCGCGTCGGGCGCTCGAACAAAAAAGCCTTCTGCTACCTCCTTTCTCCGCCACTCAGTTTGTTGCCCGACGAAAGCCGCAAACGCCTCCAAGCGATTGAGCAATTCAGCGACCTCGGCAGCGGCATCCAAATCGCCATGCGCGACCTCGATATCCGGGGTGCGGGTGACCTCCTCGGGGGCGAACAGAGCGGTTTTATCTCGGAATTGGGCTTCGACATGTACCAAAAGATCCTCGCTGAGGCCGTGCAAGAGCTCAAGCAAGAGTCGTTCGCCGAACTGTTCGAAGAAGAGAACAAAGCCAGCCAGCGCTTCGTGGTGGAAGCCGCCATTGAGACGGATTTCCAGCTGATGATTCCCGACCACTACGTTTCCGACATCCCTGAGCGCATCTCTTTGTACCGAGAGCTCGACGACCTGGACAAGGCGGCGGATTTGGTCGAATTCAAAGAACGGCTTGAGGACCGGTTTGGCCCCTTGCCACAGGAAACGGAGGACCTCATCGAAACCATTCGATTGCGGTGGTTAGCCGAATACCTCGGCATGGAAAAAATCATGCTCAAAGGCGGAAAGATGATCGCCGCTTTCATCGCCGACGAGGACAGCCCGTTCTTCCAAGGCCCGACGTTCGCGCGCATTCTCAACTACCTCAAGCACCACGCCCGCGACACCAAGATGTACCAGCGCAACAACGCCCTGCGCATGAGCATCGAAAACATCACCAGCCCCCTTGCCGCCTTGCGCGTCCTGGAGGACATCGCCGGTTTGCGTGCCGAAGAGGCCGCTCCGGATTACACCCCACCCGAAGCCCTTGCCGATGGGAAGTAAGTCTGCCTCCGATTTTGCGGTGATGGATTTTTCATCCCAGCAGCGCTTTGTGGATGGGCAGATTCTCCTCATCGACAAGCCGCTCGAGTGGACCTCGTTCGACGTGGTCAACAAGCTCCGCTGGGCCCTGCGCAACCGCCTCGGCGTGAAGAAATTCAAGGTCGGCCATGCCGGCACCCTGGACCCCCTTGCGACGGGGGTGCTCGTCATTTGCACCGGCCGCGCCACCAAAGCGATTGAGGGCCTCCAGTCTGACGCCAAATCCTACACCGCGACCATTCGACTCGGCGCCACCACCCCGTGCCTGGACGCCGAATTGCCCGTGAGCGAGTGGGTGGATGCTCAGCACATCGACAAGGCCGCCGTTGTCGCAGCTGCCGCGCAGCAAACCGGCACCATCGACCTAATACCTCCACTCTACAGCGCAAAAAAAATCAAGGGGCAAAAAGCCTATGCAGTAGCCCGGAAGGGCGGCGAGATCGAGCTGAAGGCCGCCACCATCGATATCTCGCGGTTTGACATCGGTTCGGTCGAGGCCCGTACCATCGACGGCCACGCGGTAGTGGATGTGACCGCCGAAATCGACTGTTCGAAGGGCACCTACATCCGCGCGATGGCTCGGGACCTCGGCAACGCACTGGGGGTTGGAGGGTACTTGGTCGGCCTGCGAAGAACGCACAGCGGGGCCTACAGCATCGACGCATGCAAGCCGTTGACGGACGTGCTTTCCGCCATCGAGGCCACCCCGATTTGAACGGCCCTAGCAGCGGTTGACCTTTGATTGCGAATTCCTTAGCTTTGCCGCCTTATACAGCGCCATGAAGTTATCTTCCTTCAAATACGAAATTTCACCCGATCTCATTGCTCAACGGCCCCTCGAAAACCGAGACGACAGCCGCTTGATGGTGGTCCACAAAGACACCGGAAAGATTGAGCACAAGATGTTCAAGGACGTCTTGGATGAATTCGATGAAGGCGATGTATTTGTGGCCAACGACACCAAGGTTTTCCCAGCCAAATTGTACGGCAACAAGGAGAAGACCGGTGCAGTCATCGAAGTGTTTTTGCTCCGCGAACTGAACCGCGAAAGCATCTTGTGGGATGTGCTCGTGGACCCCGCACGTAAAATCCGCATCGGCAACAAGCTCTACTTCGGCGAGAACGACGAGTTGGTGGCAGAAGTCATCGACAACACCACGTCGCGCGGCCGAACGTTGCGTTTCTTGTTCGACGGCTCGTACGAGGAATTCATGGAGGTCATCTCCAAGTTGGGTGAGACCCCCATCCCCAAGTACCTCGAGCGGGAAGTGGAACCCGAAGACCGCGAGCGTTTCCAGACGATCTACGCCGACAAGCTCGGTGCTGTCGCCGTTCCCACCGCCGGCCTGCACTTCTCGAAGCAACTCCTGAAGCGCCTGGAAATCAAGGGCATCGATTTGACCTTTTTGACCCTTCACATCGGTTTGGGCACGTTCCGTCCGGTTGAGGTGGAAGACCTCACCAAACACAAGGTGGATTCCGAGCAACTCATCATCCCTGAGGATTGCGTCGCGCGTGTCAACCGCGCCAAAGCAGAAGGCCGGCGGGTCGTTTCCGTGGGAGCCACAGCCATGCGCGCCATGGAAACGTCCGTGAGCACCACCGATACACTGAAGCCGTACAACGGATGGACCAACAAGTTCATCTTCCCCAAGTACGATTTCAAAATTTCGGACGCGTTGATCACCAACTTCCACACGCCCCAGAGCACCCTACTCATGCTCAGCTCAGCGTTCGGCGGCTACGACCTCATCATGGAGGCCTACAACGAAGCCATGAAGGAGAAGTACCGCTTCTTCGCATACGGTGACGCGCTGTTGATTCGATAAACTTCCGGGCGTCCCTTTGCATGCATTTGCAAATTTTCTGCGGCGCATTGGCCGTGGATGAACGAACTTCGTCGAAAACCAACGGTTATTGACGATATGAATTTCTTACTCTCTCCCATTAAAGGCGCCCTCGGCGTGGCTTCTGCCCTCGCTCTCGGTGTGTTCATGACAAGCGCTGGCATCGCTGAGCCCCAGCCTGAATTGGCCATTGGCTCCAAGGCCCCACTTGCCGACGTGCTCATGATGAACGTGAACGGCACCCAAATGAGCCTCAACACGGCCGCCGGCCCCAACGGCTTGCTCGTAGTATTTAGCTGCAACACTTGTCCCTTCGTAGTCGGCAACGGAACGAAGAGCGATGGCTGGGAAGGCCGCTACAACGAAACCGCAATCTTCGCCAAAGAAAACGGCGTTTCCATGGTCTTGGTCAACTCCAACGAAGCCAAGCGCGACAACCACGACAGCATGGACGCGATGAAGGCACACGCCAAGGAAAACAACTATGGCATGCCCTACCTGCTCGATGCCAACCACCAGCTGGCTGATGCATTCGGAGCGTTGAAGACGCCACACGTCTACCTATTTGACGGCGATATGAACCTCGTGTACCGCGGCTCCATCGACGATAATGTGAGCGACGCTGAAGCAGTATCAGAGCGCTACGTGCAAGACGCGATTACGGCGGTTGCCAATGGTAAGCCGGTTGATGTGGCCGAGACCAAAGCCATCGGCTGCTCAATCAAGCGCGTTTCGAAATAATCAGAGTGGAAGGTTGCCGTGCTTCTTGCGCGGCAGGGTGTCCACTTTGTTCTGGAGCATTTCAAATGCTCGAATCAGTTTGGCCCGGGTGTTATGTGGAAGGATCACCTCATCCACGTAACCTCGGGCCGCTGCATTGTAAGGGTGCGCGAACAGCTCTGCGTATTCGGCCTCCTTCTCTTTCCACGTCGCTTCCGGATCGTCTGAAGCGGCGATTTCCCGCTTGAAAATAATCTCGGCCGCGCCCTTGGCGCCCATGACCGCAATCTCCGCCGTCGGCCACGCATAAACGAGGTCCGCGCCGATGTGCTGGCTGTTCATGACATCGTATGCGCCGCCGTAGGCCTTGCGCGTGATGACCGTGATCCGTGGCACCGTGGCTTCGCTGAAGGCGTACAGGAGTTTGGCGCCGTTGGTGATGATGCCGTTCCACTCCTGGTCGGTTCCGGGCAAGAAGCCGGGAACGTCTTCCAAGACGAGCAACGGAACATTGAAGGCATCACACGTGCGCACGAAACGCGCCGCCTTCGTCGATGCGTTGTTGTCCAACACACCCGCCAGAAATGCCGGTTGGTTCGCCACCACACCGATGCTCTTACCGGCCAGACGTGCAAAGCCACAAACAATGTTCTCGGCGTAGTCCTTTTGAACTTCGGTGAATGTCCCTGCGTCACAGACCTGGTTTACCACCTCGCGAATGTCATATGGCTGCTGAGCGCTCTCCGGCACAACGGCGTCTAGTGCGGGCCGTTGTTCATCGCCTGGCGTGTAATCCAAGGCCTCCGGGTCCTCCTCGCAGTTCTGCGGGAGGAAGCTCAATACGTCTTTGATGTGCTGAATCACGAGGGCTTCGTTGGCCGCCGTGAAATGGGTAACACCGGACTTGCTCGCGTGCGTTTTGGCCCCGCCCAACTCTTCGCTTGTCACCTCCTCGTGGGTCACGGTTTTGACCACGTTGGGGCCGGTCACGAACATGTAGCTGGTGCCCTCGGCCATGAAAATGAAGTCCGTCAAGGCCGGCGAATACACCGCCCCTCCCGCACACGGACCGAGGATGGCACTCAACTGTGGAATCACACCGCTGGCGCGCACGTTGCGGTAAAAAATATCCGCATAGCCCCCGAGGGACACCACGCCTTCTTGGATGCGCGCCCCACCGCTGTCGTTCAGGCCAATGAGGGGAGCGCCGTTCTTCATCGCCAGGTCCATGACGCGGCAAATTTTCTTGGCGTGGGATTCCGCCAGGGATCCTCCCAGCACCGTGAAGTCCTGCGAAAACACATACACCAACCGGCCATTGACGCGGCCATAGCCTGTGACAACACCGTCACCGAGAAACTGCTGTTTGTCCAACCCGAAGTTGGTCGAACGGTGCTTCACGAGCATCCCCAATTCCTCGAAACTATCGGGATCCAAAAGCAAGCTCAGGCGTTCACGCGCCGTCAATTTGCCTTTGGCATGCTGGGCCTCAATGCGCTTTTCACCACCTCCTTGCAACGCTTGCTCGCGCAATTCATTGAGCCGATTTCTGTGCTGTTCCATGCCACAAATCTAAGCAG
>CALKYI010000081.1 GCA_938003665.1 uncultured Flavobacteriales bacterium | reverse complement strand
GCGCGTTCCGCCGTCACAAACCAGGATGTTTGTATGGCTAGATGATTGCAGGACTGGAGGATTGGAGGGATGGGGAGCATTAAAGGGTCAGGCTTGATTTAAGAACGAGGGCTTTGAGGCAACGTTGAACAACTACTTGAAGAGCTACACGTCTCCCGAAGAAATGGGGCAACTTCATTTCGAGCTCATTGAATGGAAAACGCTTGGCCCGGAGCACGGATTTTTGCTGGGAAGTTGGGCATTGGATCGAGGGGAAGGATTGGAGAACTTGTCCGGTCACTTTACCCTTACATGGGAACAAAAGCCCGAGGTCGGCTGGGTCATCATTGCCGATCATAGCAGCTAATGTCCATCCCATGAGTTGGATGCTGATCATCCTGGTTGTTACGGTTATCGTTTCGTACCAAGCCAACAACCGACCTTCGCTAAAAGAGCAACTGCTGTACCATCCCTACCGCGTCAAAGCCTTCAAGGAATGGCACCGTATTGTTACGCATGCCTTTGTGCACGCCGACTTCACGCATTTGGCTTTGAATGCCTTTGTGCTGTTCCAGTTTGGCGCTCGACTCGAGGGGTTGATGCAACAAACCCTTGGAGCGGCGTTCTTTCCAATGCTCTACTTTGGAGGTGTTGCTTTTGCTGCGATTCCCGGAATGATTCGGCATCATGACAATCCAAGCTACCGAAGCCTCGGTGCCAGCGGCGCTGTGAGTGCAGTGCTCATCAGCTACATATTGCATTTTCCCACGGCGGAACTGCTGCTTTTCTTCATCGTTCCCTTGCCAGCATTTATAGTCGGCATCTTATTTTTTGTGTACGAACACCAAATGGACAAGCGTTCCCGCGGAAACATCGCACATGATGCCCACTTATGGGGCGGTTTGTATGGTATGCTATTCACCGTAGCGACAACGCCGCAAGTGGTGCCCGCATTCGTGGCTGCACTCAGTGCGTATTTGGGTCTTTAGCCGCAGGTTCCTTTGCCACGATTCGGAACAAGTCTTCGTTGTCCCGTTTCATGAAATATTTTTCACGGGCAAATCGTTCCAGTCGCTCTGGATTGGACGTGAGGTCAACCAGTTGATTTCGCGTGGCTTCGATTTCCAACTCGTAATGAGCGACCTGGTTTTCCAGCCGATTCAGCTCCAATTGACTTTTAGCGAGGTACACCAAGTCAATCTCGGAAATAAAGGTCACCCAGACCAAGCCCACCGCCGCCGTCAGCACATAGCGGTTGCTGAACCATTCAAAGGCCTGACGCAATAGATCAGCTTTCTTCCTCATCCGACGTGCTTTCCTCGGAGACGGCATCGTCCTTGAGTGCTTCTTGCGCACCTTCCGGCATGGACAAGAAGCCTCCCTTAACAACGGAGATTTTCAGTTCACTACCACCTTTCTTGTAATCTGCTTTGAGCAAATCGCCTTCTTCGATTTGTGCATTGATGATTTCTTCAGCGAACGGATCTTCAATGAATTTCTGAATGGCACGCTTGAGCGGTCGGGCACCGTACTTCTCATCGTAACCCTGCTCGACCAAGAAGTCTTTGGCTTTTTTCGTCACTTCAATGCCATAGCCCAAGCCCTCGATGCGAGCAACCAAAGCTTTCAATTCCAAATCAATAATGGCGTGAATGTGGTCACGCTCAAGGCTCTTGAAGACCACCACATCGTCAATGCGGTTCAAGAACTCGGGGCTGAACGCCCGCTTCAATGCCGTTTGAATCACGGCATCGCGGTTGGCGTTTTCATTTTCAACACGCGCCGATGTTCCGAATCCAACGCCTGTTCCGAATTCGGCAAGCTGACGCGCACCGATGTTGGACGTCATGATGATGATGGTATTGCGGAAATCAATCTTACGGCCCAAACTGTCCGTCATCTGCCCATCGTCGAGGGCCTGCAACAAGAGGTTGAACACGTCTGGGTGCGCCTTTTCAATTTCGTCGAGCAAAACGAAGGAGGGGGGGGGACGACGCACCTTTTCCGTGAGCGGACCGAC
>CALKYI010000080.1 GCA_938003665.1 uncultured Flavobacteriales bacterium | reverse complement strand
ATGAACGTCTCGCTGTCCAGTGCCGACGTGATGCTCGATGCCGTTGTCGTGTCCGAAGACATCGCGGATGAACGCGAGGCGCTGTTCTCACCACGCGCCAAACGCCGGAGCGAATTCAATGCCAACGAAGCGATGGATTTTGCGCCGGTCGCCGTGGAGCACAACCCCACCCAGACCCGCTTTGACGTGAGCGCTCGGTACGACATCCCTGCCGATGGGAAACCACACGCCGTGCGGGTATTGGAACATCAGCTGCCCGTTGATTACCTCTACCAGTGCACGCCGAAGTTGGATCCACAGGTGTACCTCACGGCCTTGTTCACCGACTGGGAAGAGTTGGACCTGATCAACGGCCGAATGCACATTTACTTCGAAGACGACTACGTGGGAGAAAGCCAATTGCGCTTGGACTTCGCGGAGGACACCTTGGCCATTTCACTCGGCCCAGATCCCTCCATTCAAGTGCGCCGCAAGCGCACCATGCGCGAAGATCGCTCCAGCCTGATCAGCGGCAAGCGGGAGTTTTTGCGGGAATACGTGTTCACCACGACCAACCGCAAAGACGCGCCCATCCACATTCAAATCGATGACCAACTGCCCATCGCCAACAACGAGGACATCGAAATCAACCGGCTCAAACTCGATGGCGCGGAGGTCGACAAGGCCACCGGACGCGTGCTGTGGGACCTCGAAGTGAAGCCCGGCGAAGAGGTGAAACGCACGTTCCGCTACGAGGTCAAATCCCCGAAGGAACTCTACGTCCGGCTGAATTGACTCAGTCGAGAATCGGAGCGCCGTACTTGGCTTGGAACTTTCGGTACAGCTGCCGCTGGCGGTTGTCCAAATTGATCGCCCGGCCTTGGATGAAGGCCTCCGTCACGTAATTGGTCCGCATGTCAAGGGCGTCACCTTCTGAGATGAAGAGGGTGGCGTCCTTTCCGGTTTCAAGGCTGCCGCAAAACGCGTCCACGCCCATGATTTTGGCGGCATTGAGCGTGATGCTCTGCACAGCCTGCTCATAGGTCAAACCATACGCGTGTGCCGTACCGGCATAGAAGGGCAAGTTCCGCACGCCCATGTGCTCCATCCCGCCGGCATTTTGCAGGCAAAACAGCACGCCCTCATCCTCCAACTCCTTCGCCAACCGAAACGGCGCGTCGACAGCGTCCTCCGCAAAGCGGGGCAAGGAATGCACCCGCTTGACCATGACCGGCACGTTGTTGTCACGCAGCAAATCCGCCACGGCCGGTGCATCCGTACCGCCCACAATCACGAGGTTCGCAATGCCCATCTCGCGTTTGAAATGCACCGCTTCCGTGATCTGGCGGACATCGTTGGCATGCACATACAAGCGCAGCGTGCCGTCGAAAAGACCGCGCATCGCCTCTTGTCGGAGGTCGCGCACTGCGGTGCTGGACCGCTCACCCGCTTCGGCATACGCCTTGGCTTCAGAGAAGAAGCGCTGGATTTCGTGGCGCTCTTGGTCGTAGGTCTTCCGCTTGCGGATGTCGATTTTGCCGTCCTGCCAGTGGCGGTGGTGAGTGACCGGCCAGTTCAGGTGAATGCCGTCCACGGTCTTCAACGCGGCGTCCTCCCAATTCCATCCGTCGAAATGCACAAAGGCACTCGAGCCGCTGATGACGCCTCCACGTGGAGTAATCTGCCCCATCAGCACGCCGTTGGACCGCACGGTCGGTGTGACCTCGCTGTCCGTATTGAAGGCGATGATGGAACGCACGTGCGGTTTGAACGTGCCCACCTCTGCGTCATCCCGGGTGGCGCGAACCGCACCGATTTCCTGCAAACCGAGGGTGGAGTTGGGGGCAATGAAGCCGGGGTAAATGTGCCGGCCGTTTGCCTCGATGACGCGGTCGTAACGCGCACGGTCCACCGTGCGGGCGAAGCCCACGTAGTCGATTTTTCCATCGCGAAAACCGATGGCTGCATTTTCCAAGGCGTCTCCAGTGCCCAGGTGCGCCGTTCCGCCCAAAATCAAAATGCTCTCCTTTTGATCGGGTGCTGGCGTCGGCTGAGCAACAGCTGCAACCGCCACTCCCACACCCAGAACGAGGGTCAATAGTGCTTTGTAATTCATCGGTTCTCGTCGGTTAAGGTGTCACAGTGGTAGTGGAAGTGCATGCGTTCGGACGGTGTGCGTCCCCCGCCTTTGGCCGCCTCCTTCATGGCTTGCACGAGGCGTGCGCGCTCGCCGCGCATCCATTCCCGCTTCGCTGCATCCTCTTCGAGGTCGTAGTACTTGGTGCCGTCGACGTAGGTCTGTTCCGCCCGCGCGTACACGCTCAGCGGATGGTCGTCCCAGAGCACAATGTCCGCGTCTTTACCCACGGCGATGGATCCCACGCGGTGATCGATCCGCAGCAGTTTCGCCGGATTCAGCGTCACAAATTTCAGTGCTTCTTCCTCGGAGACGCCTCCGTACTTCACGGCCTTGGCCGCTTCTTGGTTGAGTCGACGGGCCATTTCAGCATCGTCGGAATTGAACGCCGTCACGATGCCTTGTCCGTGCAGGACTGCGCCGTTGTACGGGATGGCGTCCTTGACCTCAAACTTGTAGGCCCACCAATCGCTGAAACTCGAGCCGCCAGCGCCGTGTGCAGCCATCTTATCGGCCACCTTGTAGCCCTCGAGGATGTGGGTAAAGGTGTTGATGGTGAAGCCCATGGAATCGGCCACGTGCATCAACATGTTGATCTCGTCTTGGCGGTAGCTGTGGCAGGTGACAAACCGCTCTTCGTTCAGGATTTGAGCGAGGGTCTCCAGCTCCAAATCCCGGCGCGGCGCCGCGGGCAGGGTGTTGTTTCGGCGCGCCTTGCGGCTGGCGTTACGCATGTTTTGCCGGTAGTCCTTCCACGCCTGGTCGTACTCACGCGCCCGGTAGAAATGATCGTAATAGACCTGCTCCACTCCCATCCGTGTTTGAGGGAAGCGGGAACGGTAGTCGTTGCCCCAATTGCTTTGCTTGACGTTTTCGCCCAGCGCAAACTTGATGAACGGTGAGGCGTCTTCGAAGAGGAGTTCTTGCGGTGAAGCACCCCACCGGAATTTGATGATGGCGCTTTGGCCACCGATGGGGTTGGCGGATCCGTGCAGAATCTGCGCCGTGGTTACCCCTCCGGCCAATTGGCGGTAGATGTTCACGTCCTCGCTGTTCACGGAAGATTGAATGGTCACCTCCGCGCTGCTGGCTTGCGTGCCTTCGTTGATGCCACGTGTGGCCGCGATGTGCGTGTGCTCATCAATGATACCGGGCGTCAGGTGTTTGCCGCGGGCATCTATGCGCTCGTAGGTGGGCACATTGGAACCGAAGACCGAAGCTTCGTCCAAGGCCTCCCCGACAGCGAGGATTTTGCCGTTGTGAATGACAACGTCGGCTTGTTCGAGCTTGCCCGTTTCTTCACAAGTCCATACCGTCGCCCCTTCGAACCAAACCGTGCGCTGAGCAGGCCGTTCGACGTTGCCGTATGCGACGAACGGATACATGATTTCGCCTTGTACCGAATCAGGCTGGGCTTGGTACGTGGAGGCCTCTTCCTCGGGCTCACTTTGGCGAATGGCGCTCCATTCGACCCAAGTCCCGTCGGCCCGCTGTCCACGGCCTTCCCAAATGCGGCTGTCCATCCAGACGTTGCCCGACAGGCGCCACCATCCGTCCAGGCCGAGCGTGTCGAGTTTCATCCCGAGGCTCACCGACCGTCCATCCGGCGCGAAATCCACTTTGTAATCGGTGGAGTCGATGACCACCTTGGCTTTCGGTTTGGACAGATCGCCGGTCACCTCCAACGACAACACGCGATCGGCCACGGCCAAATTGTATGTGCCTCGGACGTCCACCTCATCGCGGTTGACGTACGTGTGCTGCTCTCCCTGAACCCAGTTCTCAAGCAACTGCGCGTCAGGGTGAAAAACTGGTCCGTCGGTAATCAGGACATTCGCCTCGAGGCCTTTTGCAATCCGGCCCACTCGATCGGACGCACCGATCAATTTGGCGGGAATTTCGGTCAAAGCGGCAAGCGCAGCTGCTTCTGGCAACCCGTGGCGCATGCTTGTCCACACGGCACTTCGGATGCTCGAAGGGCTTTCAAGACCGTCCGCCGTCAGGGCGAATTCGATGCCTGCGGCGTGCACACGGGCTGCATTGGAAGGTGCCAATTCCCAATGCTTCAATTCATCCAGCCCCACAAGGCGGCTGGTGTAAGGATCACTTACGTCGTAAGCCTTGGGGTAATCCAAGGAGAGCACAAGCGGGGCTCCCGTTGCTTGGAGTTCATCCAGCCGCTGGTATGCGTTATTCCCCGCAACCAAGATGAAGGCGTGATCGACGTCCGCGCCCACTTTGGCGGCGCGCACCCCGTCTTCCCATCCACCCGCGTCAAAAAACGAGGGCTGAGCACGGCTGGCATTGAAGGCTTCCAGCGATAAGTTGGTCTCGAGGCGCTCGTTCAAGCGGCTCGCGTCAGCGTACCAATTCGCATCGAAAAACGTCTGCTTCAACAAGGCCGTTGCCCCCATGAGCGAACGGGGGTAATCCTGCGACGAAGTTCCCTTGCGGAAGCTGTAGTGTGCCGAGGCCTCGGGCTGCAACAAGGCGCGGCGTGGGTCTTCCGACAAGGCGACCAGCGCCCCAGTGCCGCGAACGATGCCATCCTGGACATGGGAAACCACGGCGCCAAAGCCGCCTTTTTGGTAGGCGCTGCGATCAGCCTCCGCCTCAGAAGGGTCGAACACATCCGCTGCGCGGGTCTCTGGTCGTACGGCTTCGTTCCATCCGTAGGCACCTTTCTTATCACTCAAGTCCTGCGGTCCTCGGCCCCAGCCTTCGCGCTGGGCTTCCGGCATCGCGTAATCGCTATGGATGTCCACGAACGAAGGGTACACATGCAAGCCATTCAGGTCGTGCCGAATGACTGGACCATTGACTTGAATTACGCTGCTCGGCCCCACGGCTTCGATTCGGCCTTGGTAAAACACGACGGTGGCGTCTTCAATGACTTCCGTCGAACTCACGTGCACGGTAGCGTGCTCCAAGGCCGTGCGGACCAACTGCTTATTGACCACACCGTTGATAGGAAAGGTCTCCTGGGCAACCGCACGCTGGCCGATTGTCATCACCGCCATAAGGGGCAGCATGCGGACGGACCATCTTTGCAAATGTTTTCTCATACTCGAGGTTTGGACTTCGTTTAGGAACGGCAATTTACATGACGCCGACTACCTTTGCACCATGCCAATTCCAACCAGCGTTTATGCGGAGATGACGCCAAATCCGGAGGTCATGAAATTCGTTGCTGATCGCGCATTGATCGCCGACCAGCACCAAGTTGAATTC
>CALKYI010000079.1 GCA_938003665.1 uncultured Flavobacteriales bacterium | reverse complement strand
GGCGTCGGCCCGATGACCATCGCCATGCTTCTCAAAAACACCTTGGACGCGGCAGCGCAGTCCTGATCAGCTACTCATGCAGTTTTCGGCCGCAGACCTACAGTTCATGCGCACCGCGATGGAACTGGCGGAACGTGGCCAATTCACGGCGGCGCCCAACCCGCTCGTGGGGTGTGTCATTGTCAGCACTGAAGGCCGAATCATTGGAGAAGGCTGGCATACGGCGTTCGGGCAAGCCCACGCCGAAGTGGAAGCATACCAATCGGTTTCCCCTGCACACCAGCCGCTGCTCACCGAAAGTACGTGGTATGTCACCCTCGAGCCCTGCAACCACATTGGCCAAACCCCTGCTTGTGCCGCCCTGATCGAACGCATTCAACCAAAACGCGTTGTCATCGGCACTCGGGATTCAAATCCTGCGGTTGCTGGAAGAGGAATTGAACGCCTCCGTGTTGCGGGCATTCAGGTGGACGTAGGGTGCCTTGCGGACGAGCTGGCGTGGCAGAACCGTCGGTTTTTTTGGAATGCCGAAACAAAGCGCCCATGGGTCGTCTTGAAATGGGCCGAATCCCGTGATGGCTACATGGACGGACGGCCACTGCAAGAGCGACAGCCAGGTGCCGGCGGATTCCCGATCACAGCAGAAACAGCTCGTCCATTGACTCACACGTGGCGCGCATTAGAACAAGGGATCGTCGTTGGTGCGAATACCGCGTTGGTGGATACGCCCCAGCTCAACGTGCGCAGCATTGAGGCGCCTTCCCCACGCATTGTGCTGCTCGATCCTGATGGCCTCATCTCCTCGGAACATGCATTGATTCAGCGCAACAGCAATTTGATTCACGTCGTTGGGTCGACCAAAGACCCCGCAACGAAGCACACCTGCTACTGGGGGGTGAAGGAAGGGCTGGATGCCTTGCTCGAAAGGCTTTACACCGAATTCAACCTCTCCAGCTTGTTGATCGAAGGTGGCGCCACCGTCCTCAACGACTTCTTGCACCAGGACGCCTGGAATGAAATCAAGCGATGGACAAATCCCACAGCCACCGGTGGTGGTTTGCCTGCTCCGCTCATACCGGAGCAAACCCGGCCGCTTCCGCACGGCATGAAGTCTTCAGGACAGCTGGGCGTTGATACGTGGACCAATCGGCTTCATTCGCGTCACGCATTCGATTGACGGAACCCCTACCTTCGTCGGGTGATTTACCTGCTCATCAGCATCGCACTGTCCACAGGAATTTTTGTCCTGTTTCAACGCTTCGAGCATTGGGGTGTCCACACGCTCCAAGCCATTGTGCTCAACTACGGCATTGCGGCGGCATTGGGTTGGGTGCTGTGCGGAGGGACGGGCCTATTCACCAGCGTTCAGTCGGAGCCATGGGTATGGGTCGCATTGGGGATGGGCTTGCTCTTCATCTACTTGTTTCAACTCATCGCCCGAACTACGCAAACCTTGGGACTCACGGTCACATCGATTGCCTCAAAATTGAGCATGGTGTTGCCCGTGGCCATTTTCCTGGCATTCGACCCATTGGATGCACTGACCTGGAAAAAAGGCTTGGCCATTGCTCTCGCCATCCCCGCCATTGTCTTGGCTTCTTGGAAAGAGGAAGAACGATCGGTGCAGCAAGGCGCAGTGCGTTGGGTGGTGCCGCTGGTCATTTTTGTCGGCAGCGGATGCATTGATTTGATGTTCGCCGCCTACTCAGGAGAAGCCCACATGCAATCCGTTGAACATCGGTATTTGTTCGCTTCCTTGCCCCTGACCACAGCGTGCATCGCTGGGACTGCCTGGCTCGCCGTCACAGGTCAATTGCGCATTCCATCAAAGAACACCTTGTTGGCCGGCATCGGCCTTGGCATCATCAATTTCGGCTCCTTGTATTTTCTTCTCGAGACCTACGACAAAATCAACCTCGCGCGCAGCGGTGTGATGCCCGTCAACAACCTCGGCGTCATTTTGCTCAGCGCTGCCGCCTCGGTCGCATTCTTGGGCGAACGCCTCAATCAACGCAACCGAGCTGGGTTGGCCTTGGGAGCGCTGGTTATCTCATTGCTACTGTGGGAAACCCTGAACAGCTGATTACTCTCCCCCGTTCTGCATTTCTGCGTCTCGTCGGGCACGCTGCATGGGGTTCTCCCCACCACCGCTGCCACGGCGCCCACGCTCGGATTTGAACAATTCAAAGCGCGTCGGCTGGGGACGAGGTGGCCAGTAGTTGTCGTTCATGTCAACGTCGGCCGTCTCCAGCAACGGGTCAAGTGTAATCTGAGCGGCAGGCTGTTCGGTGACAAACACCTTGGTCACTGTGGGCTCGCTCATTTTCCAGATCTCCGCAGGAATGCGGCGCACTTCCTTTGAACCGTCTTCGTATTCGAACTGAAGAATCAATGGCATCACCAATCCCCCTTCGTTTCGGAAAGTAATTTCGTAGTAGTTCTTGCCACTCGCTAGCAACGCCTTTTCGTCCTCGGACAATTGGGCCATGCGCTCTTCGTATTCCACCTTGTCCAACTCCAACACCATGAACGGGTCGGTTGTGGTGTAGAAATCATTCAAGGTCGGATCGGCCTCGATGTACGACGTGGGGATGAATTCCTCATCGCGAATCAAAGCGATGTCCGCTGGCTCACTTGCAGCTGCTGCTCGTTCGAACGCCACTTCTACTTCAGGATCTTGGGTGTCGATTTGGTACCACTTAACGTCGTCGAGGGCAATGTCCACGTGATCCGTAGAATAGAACCATCCGCGCCAGAACCAGTCCAAGTCCACGCCGGAAGCATCCTCCATGGTGCGGAAGAAATCGGCCGGTGACGGGTGCTTGAAGGCCCAACGACGAGAGTATTCTTTGAACGCGTAATCGAACAGTTCGCGGCCCATGACCGTCTCGCGCAAGATGTTCAGCGCGGTAGCGGGCTTGCCGTAAGCGTTGTTACCAAATTGATAGATCGATTCAGAATTGGTCATGATGGGACTGATTCGTGACTTGTCACCTCCCATGTAATTGCGAATGTCCCGCGCTGCGCCTCGACGGGTTGGGTAATCGCGGTCAAATTCCTTCTCCGTCAAGTACTGCACAAACGTGTTCAACCCCTCGTCCATCCACGTCCATTGGCGCTCATCCGAATTGATGATCATGGGGAAGAAATTGTGCCCCACTTCATGAATGATCACGGAAATCATTCCAATCTTCGTGCGCTCCGTGTACGTACCGTCCGGTTCAGGACGTCCACCGTTGAAGCAGATCATCGGGTATTCCATGCCAATCCACTTCGTGTGCACAGAGATGGCCACCGGATAGGGGTAGTCAATGGTGAATTTCGAGTAGGTCTTGAGCGTCTGGGCCACTGCCTTGGTGGAATACTGCTCCCACAAGGGATTGCCTTCCTTGGGGTAAAAACTCATCGCAAGCGGCGACTTGTTGCCCACCTTAACCGCCATCGCATCCCAGATGAACTTACGGCTGGAAGCCCAGCCAAAATCGCGCACATTTTCGGCGTCAAAAATCCAGGTTTTGGTTCCAGACTTCTTCTCCTGTTCTGCCGTTCGAGCCTCTTCCTCATTGACAATCATCACGGGCTGATCGTAGGTCTTACGCGCCTGCTGCAAGCGTTTCCGCTGTGTTGGGGTCAGAACGGCTTTCTCGTTTTTCAAAACACCGGTTGAAGCCACTACATGATCCGCAGGGACTGTGATTTCCACGTGATAGTCGCCAAAATTCAACGTGAATTCTCCGGAGCCCAGGAACTGTTTGTTCTGCCATCCTTCATTGTCCATGTACACCACCAATCGGGGGTAGAATTGTGCAATGGTGTAGAGGTAGTTGTCCTCGTCCTCAAAGTACTCGTAGCCGCTGCGGCCGCCGTCTTTCATGCGGTCGTTGATGTTGTACCACCAAGCCACATCAAATACAAACGTTCCTCCGGGCTTAAGCGGACGCGGCAAATCAATGCGCATCATCGTCTTGTTGATGGTGTACTTCAGCGGCTTGCCGGTTTCATCCCCGACGTACTGGATCTTGAATCCACCGTCGAAGGAGGGCTCAAGGCCTTGAATCGAACCGAAGCTGCTTCGTCCGTTGATGCGGGATTCCCGAATCTTGTAACTGTCGCTGTCCAACGCCCGAACGTTTTGGTCAAGCTGCAACCACAGGTAGCGCAACTCATCAGGACTGTTGTTCTTGTAGAGAATTCGCTCTTCTCCATCAATGCGCTGGTTTTCATCGTCCAAGGTCACTTGGATGTTGTAATCTACCTGTTGTTGCCAATACTCATGCCCCGGTGCTCCGCTCGCCGTACGGTATACGTTCGGCGTCGGCAACTCTTGGCCGAGCTGCTTGAATTTGCTTTCATTGACTTGGGTTGGCACATCCTGCAGGGTTTGCTGTGCCGAGGAAAATGAAACTGCAAAGGTCCCGATGAGGACTCCCAATGCAGCCATGCGGAATAGGTTCTGAGCCATGGTAAAGAATAGGTCAACAATTTACATCAACCCCGACAGAAATGGACATGTTCAATCCGTCCAGATCAAGTCTCCACTCCCATTGCGAACCACCTGGTATTCCAACGGTTCTGGAAGCTGCCCTACCACATTGCCATGGCTGTTCAATTCCACATACGCATATTCCGTAGCCTGGAAGTGCAAGGGAGGGTGTGCAGACTGGTTCACGAAGGCTCGCTCAGAGCGCAAAGCCCCCGCATCGACTGCAGACAACCCCGATGCGAACAGCGATACCGTGCCGGCCGTACCCTTGGCAACCGCACTGCTAGCGCCTGCATGCAAACGAATGGTCAAGCTGTCCAACTGGCAGGCTAGATTGAGGTAACCCGCATATGCCCACGCGTCGATGGCCACCGCTACCGTCGAATCCTCCAGCGCCGCATCGAAGCGCCCTTGACCGTGCAGCGCAATTTCCGGGATGATTGGGGTGCGAATGGTCAGTCCAACATTGACGCCGAGGTCGCGCATCCACTGGCAGCGATCCTCGTGGCCCAACTCCAACACTTCTCCTTCCCACGCCGACCAACGGTGAGCCAGTACATGCTCGGGACCGCTCCACACCAACTCAATCTCTGTAGAATCCCATGGTTCCAACACCACATTCATGTGGTTGTACAGCTTCAACCCAAGAGGAGCATCGCTGAAGGTCTCCACGATCTCCACATAATCCCCTGCCCGCATCAGGCAAGCTGGCGCATCAGGCCGGTCGCATCCCATCAGCCCGAACACAATCAGGCCCGTTAAGCACAGCGAGCGTCCAATGCATATGCTGTTCATTTGCTGGAGACTGACGAAAGAGCTGACTTGGCTTGGTCCCAGTATGCGTCGAGCTCCTTCAGGGACATCTCAGCCATGGATTTACCCCCCGCCGAGGCATCGGCCTGAATCGCCGCTTCCATGTGCTGAAAACGGGCTTGAAACCGGCGGTTGGTCCGTTCGAGGGCTTCGTCCGGATTGATGCCTTTGAATCGCGCGTAGTTGACCAAGGCGAATAGCACGTCCCCAAACTCATCCGTTGCACGGTCGGCATCAACATCCACCTCGGCCTGAAACTCCGCGAGCTCTTCTTGCACTTTGTCCCACACTTGACCAGCGTGTTCCCAGTCAAAACCCACACCGCGAACTTTGTCTTGAATGCGGTACGCCTTGACCAAACTGGGCAGTCCTTTGGGGACACCTTCGAGCACCGATTTTTTCCCCTCCTTGAGCTTCAGTTGTTCCCAATTGGCCTTCACCGTTTCCTCGTCATTGGCCTCGACATCGCCATAAATGTGCGGGTGGCGGTCGATGAGTTTGTCGCAAATTCCGTTTAGGCTATCTGCGATGTCCCACCCACCTTGGTCCCGTGGTGTTTCGCTGGCGATTTGAGCGTAGAAAACCATGTGCAACAGAAGGTCACCTGTCTCTTTCCGAATTTCATCCACATCCGCGTCCATGATGGCCTCCGACAACTCGTACGTCTCTTCAATTGTCAAATGGCGCAACGTTTCAAACGTTTGCTTGCGGTCCCATGGGCATTGCTTGCGCAATTCACCCATGATCTTCAACAGCCGTTCAAAGGCGGCTAATTTCTCTTCGGTGCTGTGCATGCGGCAAAGGTATGCCTTGCTAACTTCGGACGACGATGGCACCCGCGCGAATCATCCGACAGCTTGGCTTCTGGCTCTGCCTTTTAGCAGTGGCGCCACTCCAGGCCCAACAGACCACCATGAGTGCCGGTGCCAGTTTGGGCTATGCCCTGCCCCATCGCAGTGAAATGCTCGCCCTGGTCACCGGGCATTCGCGCGGGTTGAACGCCCGCATTGGCAACTGGGACACAACAGGTTGGCGGCAGAACTGGAGCCAACACGGCTTGGTTTGGCAGGGCGTACAGGTGGAGTGGCTGAATGGAGGCAGTGAAGAATTGGGGGACATGGCGAGCGCCATTTGGCTGGTGGCTTTGCCGATTCGTTCGCGGTGGCACCTCGAATTGGGTACGGGGGTTGGGTGGTCATCGGCACCGTACGATCCCGTGGAACGCCCATTGTCCATTGCCATTGGCACCCGACTCAATGCAGGAATCCACTTGGGCACTTCGGTTCACGTGGTTCAACGCGAAGAGGGATGGATCGCGCTAGGTGCTGGCTTGACCCATTTTTCAAATGGTGCGTTGGCTTTGCCCAATTTAGGAGTGAACAACCTCCACATTCACGCCCGTGCCGGATGGGCAACTTCCCACCAATTCAAGGAATCTAGATTCGCAGAGGCCTACGACCGAGCAGAGGGTTGGCGATGGGCAATCGCAGCACGAGCGGGTGCACGGGACATCAACTTACCGGGCGGCGTGCTCCACCCCACCATCAGTGCCGGTGCCTATGCCCTCAAACGCGCCGATGCCACCCACGAATGGACCCTAGCGTTCGACCTCGCCCACAACCAAAGCCTGCGGCAATTCAGTGACATTCCATTGACGATGGCGCAGAAACTTCAATTTTCAAGCCTCGCCGGGGTCAATCTGAATTTTGGACTTGCCCATTTGATGCTGCTCCAGGGGTGGGTTTGGACCCACCCAGATGAAGCCCTCGGTCGACGGCATTTGCAGGCCATCTTGGCGTACGATGTCCGTCCGTCTTGGGCCATTGAATTGGGGCTGCGCTCTTTTCGGTTGCGGGCCGACTACCCGTTCATCGGCATTCGCTATCAACCAGCGACTTCTAGCTGATCACGGACAAATCATACCGAATGCCCCCAAAAACATAAGGAGGTCACCCGTATTCACTTGGCCGTCGTGGTTGATGTCTTCGGGACAAGAACTCGACGCCGGCAATTGGCATGATCCGTCATCCCACAGAGCGTTGGGGTCGTAATTCTCGGCCTCTGGCCACGTGCACCCTGCGCACGATGTGACTTCACAAGATCCATCGTCCACAGTCGCCTCGGGATTGTAATTGCACGCGAAATCGTACGTGCATCCTGCGACGGTTATTTCGGGATCAACCCACTCCCCGAACAAACCCAGCTGTTCCATGTACGTCCAGCATGTCAACCAATTCGAACCATCCGGATGGAAGGCACCGATGTAATCGACCGGGGTGAACCAGGGGTCTGCAGCCAAGTATTCAGAAGTCACTACGAAATTGGAATCCACAGAAGGCGCCAAATTGATGGCATCGGTGATGTGCCCCGCCGCTGAGGCAAACTCCGCATCGAACTGTGGATCTGCCGCATAGTTGTTGTTTTCGATGAAGTGAGCCTCAATTTCCTCCTGGCCATTGAAGACAAACCCTTCGTTGTACAGGATCATTTCGGCGATGCCCGATGAATCCCCGATGGCCCAGAACCGATTGTTGTGAATTTGCGTCTCTCCAAAGAGAAACAACTCCCACGCATCACACGGGTCTTCATCCTCGAAGTCAATGCCCAAGCCGTAATGGGCAAAAAGGCTGTTGTACATGCGTACCCCGGCCCCATTGTGCATCCGAATGGCTGTGGCCGCCCCTTTCCCGATGTACGTCTGGTTATGCAACATGGGGTTCGAGTACGGCATAAAGGTCATGTCGACATCAAATTCTTCGTAGTCGTCGCCTTCGTAATCACCCCCGTGCTCACCAGCGCCATTGAGTTCATCGGTAATGGAAAAAATGAACTGCCCGTTGCCTTGCCAGCCTTGGTCGTATTCCAATCCATCTTCCTTGTTGAATGCCAGCCCGAGGTACCGCACATTGACCAGCCCACCAAAGATTTGCACACCGTCATCGCCGCTCGCCACGGCTTCGATGTATTCCACCGTGGTCTCCGGTCCAACACCGCACAACGTCAACGCATTGGTCTCCAATCCGTTTTCAAACTGGCTGATGCCCAGAGACGTAGAAGCATGGCGCAAGCTCAAATAGCGGAGCACACCCGACGAAGGAAACATGGTACCGTCTCCTCCATACACATGGCGATTTTGGCCCGTTGCGTCCATCACCCCTTCGGCTTCGTCGTTGCCATCGAAGGTATTCAACGCGCCGTCCCCACATACAATCAGCCCGCCCCACATACCCGTCACATCGTAACCGGAACTGCCATCCAT
>CALKYI010000078.1 GCA_938003665.1 uncultured Flavobacteriales bacterium | reverse complement strand
GGTTGGGGTTGTCTCGGTAATCCCAACGCACCGGCTTGGCTTCTGTTCGGCAGTTTTCGCTGATGGTCACACCATCGCTGCACGTGTTGATGCTGTAATCGTAACCCAATTCTTCGAATTGCCAGAGCATTTTTGGTCCGGGTAATAGAATGTTAAAGCATTGAATGGCTTCCTGGCGCGCCAGGGCTGTGTTGAGGTCGGTGACTTGGTACGATCCCTCGCCGTTGCCGTATTGCAGGGCCTTGAACATCAACCGCTATTCGTCGTGGCTCTCTGGGTAGGAGATGACTCCGGGGTTGGACATGCTTTGGTTTTGGTAACTCGCCCAGCCGAAATCCGATGGATAGCCCATGGACGCTTCATTGTAATCATGCGTCACATTTGCCCACACCATGAATCCGTCATTGACCAAGGTTTGGTTTTCGGATAGGTCCACCCAGTGTTCCAAAATCATGTAAATGTCGGACTCATCTTGCCAGAGGTGGTTGGCGTACTCGTTGAGCAAATTGATGCGGGCTTGGTCGTAGCCCCATACGTTGCCAGGCGTTTGGGTCATACCCTTCGAAAAGTCGAGGCGGTACCCGTCGATGTGGTATTCGTCTACCCAGTACTTCAATGCCCGTTTCATGAAGTACTTCGTGGCGGGGCTGTCGTGGTTCCAATCGAAGAACCACGTTTCCGGGCTCGGTGACACCTCGTTGAACCAAGGGTTGTTCGCTGCAGGTTGGAATGACGAAGCGTTCCAGTACATTTTCAAGAACGGGTTGGGATAATCGGCATGGTTGAGTACCACGTCGAGTAGCACAGCAATGCCGCGTTCGTGGCAAGCATTGACCAATTCCTTGAAGGCTGATTTGTCGCCGTAAGCCTTGTCGAGGGCCAGGTAGAAGGTGGGGTTGTATCCCCAGCTGTCGTTGCCGTTGAATTCATTGACGGGCATGAATTCGATCGCATTGATGCCCAATCGATCGAGGTAATCCAGTGTGTCAAGAATGGTCTGGTAGTTGCGCTCGTCCGTGAAATCTCGCACCAGCAATTCGTAAATCACGAGTGAGCTTTTGGCAGGCCGTTCAAAGTCCTGATCGGTCCAATCAAATGCAGGTGCCCCGGGTTGAAGGACGGAGACCGGTGTGTTCTCCGTCAGCATGTTGGGGAACGCGGGCATGTTGGGATACGTCTCCTCGGAAATCCATTGGTCGTTCCACGGGTCGAGTACCACTTCGGTATACGGATCTGCCACGCGCATGTCGTCTGGCATAATGTGGTAGTGGAAGCGGTATTCGGTGCCGGCTTCAAGGCCGTCAATTTCAATCCAGTGTTTGTTGCCGTCGGGCGTTTGGGTCATGAGGTAATCGAAACTCAACTCCCAATCATTGAAGTCACCCACCACGAAAACAAATTCCTTGCCCGGTGCGTGGAGCTGCAAGAAGGTGCTTGTAGTCGACGGGTAGTGAATTCCGTCCTCCGAACCTGCGGGTGGCCACCCGGTAATGGGGGAATCTGGCAACACGGCAATGCTGGCTTCATCCGACGCGGAACCCGCATCGGTCGTGCCTACTAAGGCGATGTTGAATTGTCCGGCATCGTTGGCTTCGAAATCGTACGACAGGGACGTGCCCGTCACGGTGGTGACTACCTCTCCGTTGATTTCCAAGCTGAGTTCGCAGGATTCGCTCGCTTGACCGAGGATGGTATAGGTGTCCCCGAGTTCGAGTACCGCGTACCCGTTTTCCGGAGTCTGCAACGATGTGCTGAACGATCCGCTACTGACTTCGTAAAAGATGTCAGAACCGTCTGCATTTCGCCCCACCAATGTGCCGCTGCTGTTTCGGAAGACCATGGCCAAACTTTCAACGGTTTCGCCTTCGTCGAGTTGGTAGTATTCACTAATCGTCAACCCATTGAAATCAAAGGTGTGGATGCCATTGCCTTCCGGGTTCAACAGGGCCAATGGATCGGACGTCCCCCAGGCGGTCTGCACGTTTTGCCAATCGCTGGGTCCGCTCGAATTGCTCGTGATCACCCCGGTGTGGATGTAGACGGGAATGACGCCTTGCAATTCACCGTTCCCCAGGGCACTGTTGTAGTAAAGGGTGACTTGATCGTCAATGGTAGGGAAGGCGGGGTCGGTCCACACGACCTGCCCTTGGAGCAAGCTCGGGACCAACAGGACCAATGAAATGACAAAACAGCAATGGAATCGGCGAAAAGTATTCATCGCAAAATGATTTTGTGGGTGGATGAGCCAGTCTCGGCTTCGACGTTGAGGAGGTAAATACCGGTGGGGTGTCCGTTGATTGACATGAACGTCCCAGTAGATTCGGTGATGAGTTGACCGTTGATTCGGTACAATGATGAATGCGTGCTTTGAGGAAGGTCAATCACGCATGGTTGGTCGCAGTCGGTTGGCAACACCAAGGAGGCAGTGGGGTCGAGAATATAAACGGTGGTTCCGTTAGCCGAATTGGGTGTCGGCGGGTTGGAGGAATTCGGATTGAACCACACCCAATCGGGCGCTCCGTCTGTTGTGCGACCAAGGCTGAAGTTGCCGATGGCATCGTTCCAATCGATGGCATCTACGGTGCGCCATGCACCATCCTGCTTGGTGAATACGTACACTTCATCTTCAGACCCGGATAGGGTGAAATTTGCGTGCAATGGGCCGGCTTCGGTGTTGTCGTCACACCAGAGGAGTAAATGCTGACCAGGTTCCAACGTGACGCTCGGCAGCGGCCATCGCCAGGGCTCCATCAGCCGGTTGCTGAGGTAGAGTCCATTG
Organism: uncultured Flavobacteriales bacterium; assembly: GCA_938003665.1. Classification (GTDB taxonomy): domain Bacteria; phylum Bacteroidota; class Bacteroidia; order Flavobacteriales_D; family Sanyastnellaceae; genus UA16. Next base: position 5,784 of record CALKYI010000078.1, on the reverse strand, counting down.
CAGTTGAATGGAGCGGTCCCGGCATTGATCAGCTCAACCCAGTCGCCAGCGTTACCGTTTTCATCGGTCGCGAATCCGTCGTTGATGGGCATGACCTCATTGATTCGCAATGGGGAGTCGGCCGAAGTGCTCCAGACCCGGGTCAAGGAGCAGGGTGAGTGCTGAACCGCACCCGCCGGGTCCGTGGCCACAGCCCGCCAGAATACATCTCCTGCACCATCGAGCGGCACCGTTGTGGTCCAGCCATACCCGTGCAAGCTTCCCCCGGCAGGGTCAAGGACGACCGACTCTAGTTCGCCGTCCCGTTCAACTTCGGCTTCAACGGTCCATCCTGTGGCCGCAGTCAGTTCTGGTGCCCAGCATTGAATGCGCAAGGAATCATTGAGAACTGGCCCCTCCGCCCAGCATTGCACAATCGGATGGAGGTCCATGGGCACGGGATCGGATTGAATGTCCGCCCAAAAGATTCGTGAGTTGGCGTAGTCCAGCGGGGAATGTGCAACGTGGCTGCCCCAAGCTTCCGATATGGAGTTGTCAAAATCAGCGGCATCGAATCCGTAGCTCAACGGGTAGTAAGTGTCCTCTTGAATGGCTGAACTCATCAATTCGACCAACCACGTGCCTCGTGCCTCGACCCAATCAACGGTGTAATACGTATCCATCCACCAATGAACGTACCAGGTAAAACGTTCTCGGTAAGCCTCAACATCCAGCAGCCGCGTGTACAGGGCGCGGTCGTTTTCGGTGGTCCAGCTATAAATGTCCTGATCGGTCCATTCCCCAAACCACTGAATGCCAGCCGTGTTGTCCATGTCATACGGGATGTACATCAGCCGGCCGTCCGTGGTGCGTTCGTACAAGTAGAAATTATTCTTGTTGCCGATGTAATTGTCCCAATGGCCAAACAAGATTTCGCCTGCTGCGGCTTTGAGGTAGGCGTCGACATCGAAGATGGCCTCCAGCGCACAAGGCAATTCGTCCATCGGTGTGTTGTTGAGTACATCAATGAATTCGGCCAAGCTGCTGTAGTCGTCCTGTAGGTTGTTGGTTTTTAGTTCATAAACGCGCTGGTTGGACCAGCTGGGGGTGAACTTGTAGGCGTCGGGGTTGCTGCTGACGAAAGCCAAGTTGGCGGGATAAGTGCATTTCCAAAGGTTGCCATGGGCATGGTCAAATCGCTTTTCCAACCACTCGCCATCGATGTGTTCGGTGTTGGAGTACAACCCGTAGTAGTTGCCGTTGATGAAGAGCTTGACGTGTGTGCTTCTCGAAACCGGAACACCAGCATCGCGCAAGCACTCCCAAGCAAGTCGGGCACGCATCGCACTCGGGTCGTTGTGCTCACCGTTGAGGTTCATTTTCTTCAAGCCCTCCCAAGACTGGTCTTCGTCGAATGCGTTGAATGAAACCTTGTATGATTTCTTGGGCGCACCGCGTGAGGTGTTCCCGCGCAGACGAAACCCGACATTTTCCACCGTGTCTGTTCCCAGTGAGCTGATGAACACGAACGTGGCTGGATGTTCAATGTTGGAATACCAATTTTCCTGCTGCAGGATCCATCCCATTTGATCGCACGTGACATGTACCTCCGGTAGCTCCTCGCTTTGGTAAGCAGGACCATCCGACGGATGCCAATTGACTCCTGTCTCTTGCGCTGTTGCAACGGTTACGATGCACAGCACCATCAACACCTCTGCCCACCGCCTCGTGTGATTAATCATGTTCGATCTGATCGGGATTGAAGCTGAATAGCTGGGCGGGCTTGTGCATGACGCCTTGTTGTTTCTCGTCTAGTGGTACCACGTGGCTCATCTTCTTGACGTTCTTCCGGAAGTTCCGCTTGTCGAATTTCTTGTCCAATACGGTCTCGTATAGCGCTTGCAGTTGGCTCAAAGTGAATTTCTTGGGGAGCAATTCGAAGCTGATATGGTGGCTTTCCAATTGCGTTTGCAGTGCTTCAATGGCCCCGCTCAGGATGCTGTTGTGGTCGAAGGCGAGGGGGCCGACCTCGTTGACGTCTACCCAGCTAACCCCACCTGCGAATGAGGCGGGTTGCGGATCGTAGTCGTGCAAGCTGACCAAGCCGAGGTATCCAACTGTTACAACGCGCTGATCCGGCATGGTGCGCACTGATCGCAGCCACGTTCGGTCTTTGTGGTCCTTTACACGATTGGGGTCGCCATAGGCGTGGAACTGTTTCAAGTACACGCCGTTGACTTGGGTAAGTTCATAGAGTACACGCTCTGCGGCTTCATCCAATCCTTCTTCGATCAAGATGAGATCCCCCGGTAACTGGGACATTGGTTGGCCATTATCGTGGGCGTATGTATCCGCTTTTTGGTTGATCAAGAGCACCTTAAGCCCGTCGTCGTCGTAGCCGAAAAGAACGCAGTCAACGGAGAGGTGCAAGGACTCATTTGGTTGCATAGTGTCAAAAGTACAATAAACCCCGCTCGGAATAAAAGTGTATTTTCAACACTTAGTTTGGAATGGTGTTATTTCAGGTGTTATCTTCGCTGCCGTTCCTCCATTTAGTGGAACACATTTTTGAAAGGGTTTATATGAAGAAAATCGCGGTATTAACGTCAGGAGGGGATGCGCCAGGAATGAACGCTGCCATTCGCGCAGTGGTTCGAACGGCGGTGTACCATGGATGTGAGGCGGTCGGTGTATTTCAAGGCTACCAGGGGCTTATTGACGGTGACTTCAAGCGACTCCATGTTCGTTCGGTAGCGAAAATTCTCGGCCGCGGTGGTACCATCTTGAAGTCGGCCCGTTGTGAAGCATTTCGAACCGAGGAAGGCCGGCGTAAGGCTCACCAATCGCTTGTAGAAAACGAGGTGGACGCCTTGGTGGTCATCGGTGGAAACGGAACGTTTACGGGAGCGATGTTGCTCTCACGGGAAACCGGCTTTCCTATTATCGGATTGCCTGGCACCATTGACAACGACCTTTCCGGAACTGATTTCACCATTGGATTCGATACGGCTACGAATACGGTCGTGGAGGCTGTGGACAAAATCCGAGATACGGCTGACAGCCACAACCGCCTCTTTTTTGTTGAAGTGATGGGCCGTGACAGCGGTTTCATCGCTTTGAATGCTGGTATTGCAACAGGTGCGGTGGCGGTGATGACACCGGAGTCTGGCCTGTCCATTCAGGATTTGGTTGACATCTTAAACTTGGGGCAAGCCTCGAACAAAACGTCAAGCATAGTCATCGTTGCTGAAGGCCACCCTGAAGGAGGAGCTTTCGAGATCGCTACGAAAGTGCATGCCATTGACAACAAGTACGAAACACGCGTTACGGTATTGGGACACTTGCAACGCGGAGGTGATCCGAGTTGTGCAGACCGTGTGTTGGCGTCTCGCATGGGCGTAGCCGCGGTTGAAGGCCTGCTCTCCGGAAAGAAAAGTGTCATGGCCGGTGTCGTGAACGACCAGTTGGTCTATTACCCCTTTGAAGAAGCAATTGTCAACAAGACAGCCACGTTGGAAGACGAGGTCCGCATTGCGAAAATACTTTCCATCTAACCGAATAGAATTTAACCCTGATATGAAGAAAATTGCCATCAACGGTTTTGGCCGCATCGGCCGATTGGCTTTCCGCCAAATGCTCGACCGCAACGATTTAAATGTTGTTGCCATCAATGACTTGACGGATGTCGACACCCTCGCTCACCTGCTGAAATTCGACAGTATCCACGGAAAGTTCAACGGCACGGTTGAAGTATCCAATGGAAACTTGGTCGTGAATGGATCGACCATCAACATCTCAGCTGAGCGCGATCCGGCGCAGTTGCCATGGGGTTCGCTCGGTGTCGATGCTGTCGTAGAGTCCACCGGTGTTTTCACGAGTAAGGAAAAAGCTGGTTTGCACCTCGAGGCTGGAGCTGGTAAAGTGGTTATCTCTGCACCTGCCAAGGGAGAACTCAAGACAGTGGTCTTGGGTGTGAACGATGACTTTCTGACGGCTGACGATCGCATTGTTTCCAATGCTTCTTGTACGACCAATTGCCTCGCGCCCATGGCCAAAGTGTTGGACGACACGTTTGGTGTCGAGCACGGTTTGATCACCACCATTCACGCCTACACGGCGGACCAGCGCATTCAAGACGCACCGCACAAAGACCTGCGTCGTGCACGAGCAGCAGCGTTGAGCATGATCCCAACTTCGACAGGTGCAGCCAAGGCGGTTGGCTTGGTGTTGCCACAACTGGCCGGCAAGTTGGACGGCCTTGCGGTACGTGTTCCCACACCAACAGGATCGGTCACCGATTTGACAGTTATTTTGAAGCAAGAAGTCACGGCAGAACAAGTCAATGCGGCGATGAAGAATGCGTCAGAAGGCGCTATGAAAGGAGTGTTGGAGTACTCCACAGACCCGCTCGTATCAGTGGACATCGTGGGCAACCCGCACAGCTTCATTTTTGATTCCGGCTTGACGAAAGCCATGGGCAAGACGGTGAAAGTATTTGGATGGTATGATAACGAGGCCGGTTACGCTACCCGTGTAGCAGACTTGGTTGAGCGTCTATAATCCCTCCAAAAAACGATTCGTTTTGAAGATTCTTATAGCAGATAGCGGTTCCACCAAGTGCGACTGGATGGTGATCGATGAGCAGGGGAATGCCCTGTCTGAATTCCACACCATGGGATTCAATCCCTATTTCCACGATGCGGATTTGGTGGAGTCAAAAATGCGTGAATCCCAAGAAGCTGCAGCACTTGTGCAAGAAGTATCGAAAGTGTACTTCTACGGTGCAGGCAGCAGTTCAGAAGCCTTGTGCGCAATCATACGCGAGGGGCTGGAGCGCGTTTTTACCGCTGCTGATGTGCATGTAGGTCACGATTTGGATGGAGCTGCGTACAGCACGTATGCTGGTAGTCCTGCGATTACGTGCATCATCGGGACGGGATCCAATTCCTGTTATTTCGATGGGAGTACCACCTCCGAAAAGGTGCCGGCATTGGCCTACATCCTCGGAGATGAAGCCAGTGGGTCATGGTTTGGAAAACGCCTGTTGGCTTTGCATCTGTACCACAAACTGGACCCCACTGTAGATGCAGACTTTGTCAATACGTTTGGCTTCAGCAAAGACGACATTGTCAACCGGGTGTACCAAGAACCCAATGCCAATGTTTTTCTCGCCTCGTTTATGACTTTCATTGGTCGCCACCAGGAGGTGCCTCAAATCATTTCATTGCTGGAGGAAGGATTCCAGGCGTTCATTGACGTACACGTCAAGTGTTACGACAACTACCAAGAGGTACCGGTCCACTTTGTCGGTTCCGTTGCCTACCACTTCCAACCCGTGCTTCGCCACGTTTGCGAGCGCGAAGGCATCGAAGTGGGCCACATCATCAAACGCCCTATTGACGGTTTGGCCGATTACCACGTGAAGTACATCCTCAACGCTTAAGCGATGGCAGAAATCCGCGCATGCATTTTCGACTTGGATGGCGTAATTGTCGATACGGCGTCTCACCATTTTGTGGCATGGCGTCAATTGGCTGATGAATTGGGCGTGCCGTTTTCTCAAGAGGACAATGAAGCGCTGAAAGGGGTGTCTCGTGTGGACAGCCTAGAATACATCCTGAACAAAGGCGGCCTTGTGCTCGACGCAGCGACGAAGGTGCGCCTCATGGACCGTAAAAATGCCCATTACCTCGAATTAGCGGAACAAACCACGCCCGAGAACGCGTTGCCGGGTGTCGGGAATCTCATCGACCAACTGAAGGCATCCGGGATGAAAGTTGCACTAGGTTCATCGTCTAAAAACGC
>CALKYI010000077.1 GCA_938003665.1 uncultured Flavobacteriales bacterium | reverse complement strand
GGCCGGGAAGAAGTAGCCGCGTTCATCCGTGCGAAGTTCAGTAATTTTGCCGGGCTATGGGCAAAGGGAAACTGGCAAAATGGAAGGAGTTGGCCACCTTCGATCGGGTGTTTGAACCGCCGCTTAACGATGCGATTGAGGGGGTCGACTACGAATTGAAGGGAAAGTGGGCCCAGGAGGTTTTTGGCAACGACAACCCCATCGTCCTCGAACTGGGCTGCGGCAAAGGCGAATACACCATCGCACAGGCCCGGCGCAACCCCAACTGCAACTACATCGGGGTGGACATCAAAGGCCAACGCGTGTGGCGAGGCGCCAAAACCATCAACGAAGAGGACATTCGTAACGTAGCGTTTCTGCGCACCCGCATTGAGTTTATCGATCGGTTTTTTGCCCCGGGCGAGGTCAGCGAAATTTGGTTGACCTTCAGCGACCCGCAGCCCAAAGACGAGAAGGGCACCAAGCGCATCACGTCCTCGGTTTTCATCGAGCAGCGCTACCGCAACATCCTCAAGCCCGATAGCATCATCCATGTCAAGAGCGACAGCGCCTTGCTTTACGAATTATCCAAAGAGAGCTACGTCGAGGCCGGCTACCAAATCAATTACGACAGCGCCGATGTCTACGGCGAACTCGTTCACCGCGTGCCAGCCGAACTGCGTGACTTGCTTGAGGTGAAGACGTTCTATGAGCAGATGTGGTTGGAACAAGGCAAAAAAATCCACTACCTGCAAATCCAAATCTGAGATGGCCACCCTGCCGCCGGACGAATTCAAGCAGGCCGTTTACGACCTGACACGCCTCATTCCACGAGGCCGTGTATCCACGTATGGCGCCATTGCGCGGTGCATTGGTGCTTCAGGCGCCTCGCGCCGTGTCGGCTGGGCGCTGAACCAATGCTTCGGGGAAACGCCTCCTGTGCCGGCGCACCGGGTGGTCAACCGATTGGGCCTGCTGACCGGGGCGGTGCACTTCCCCGCTGAGGCCCCCATGGCCGAACAGTTGCGGGCGGAAGGAGTGGAAGTCGTCGACGACCAAGTTGTGGGGTTTGATGGGGTTTTTTGGGACCCGTGGGAGGCCGGCGAATGGTGAGAAATACAGAACTTTGGCACCGAAACGATAGGCAATGAATTGGACTGAAGAAGCGGTATTGGAAGCCCTGAAAGGGGTGTTGGATCCGGAGTTGGGCAAAGACGTGGTGTCGCTGGGTTGGGTCACGGTTAACGCCGTCTCAGAAGGCCAAGTCGAAGTCACAGTCAAAACCGGTAATCCCGCCATGCACGCCCGCCAACGGGTCGAGGAAGCGGTCCAGTTCGCGCTCGAACGGTCGTTTGGTGCCGACGCCCAACTCACCATTTCGGTGGAGGGCGTGAAAGCGGAGGAGCGCACCCCAGAGACCCGCAAGGTCTTGCCGGGCGTGAAGCACGTCATCGCCATCGCCTCCGGGAAGGGTGGCGTGGGCAAAAGCACCGTCACGGCCAACCTCGCCGTGGGCTTGGCCCAGCTCGGCTACAAAGTTGGGCTCTGCGATGCCGACATCCACGGCCCCAGCGTGCCGACCATGTTTGACGTCACCGAAGCCAAACCCGAACCCATCACCATCGGAGAGAAAACCCTGATTCAACCCGTTGAACAGTACGGCGTAAAGGTGTTATCCATAGGGTTCTTCGCTGACCCCGACCAAGCCATCGTCTGGCGTGGTCCGATGGCGAGTCGAGCCTTGGGTCAATTGTTTACCGACGCCAACTGGGGGGAACTGGACTTCATGCTCATCGATTTGCCACCCGGCACTGGCGATATCCACTTGTCGCTCGTACAGGACGTTCCGCTTACTGGAGCCGTTGTTGTCAGCACGCCGCAGGAAGTGGCGCTCGCAGACGCGCGGAAAGGAGTGGGGATGTTCCGTTTGGATACCATCAATGTGCCCGTGCTCGGGCTGATCGAAAATATGGCCTACTTCGTTCCGCCGGACCTGCCGGACCGCCGGTATGATATTTTCGGACGGGACGGAGCCAAGCGGCTGGCGGAGGATGTCGATGCGCCGTTCTTGGGGGAGGTTCCGCTGGTGCAATCCATTCGCGAAGCCGGTGATGCGGGCCGACCGGCGGTGCTGCAAGGTGACTCACCCGCTGCGGCGGCTTTCCGCGCGGTCTTGGCTAACTTGCTGACGCAATTGGGAAAATCCACTGACTGATGGCGGAATTGGCAGACATCACCGAACGCGTTGAACGGGCCCTTGAGGGCTTGCGGCCGTACCTCGAGGCAGACGGGGGCAACATCAGCTTGGTTGAAGTCACGTCGGACCACCACGTGAAGGTGGAACTGCATGGAGCGTGTGCTGATTGCCAGATGATTCACATGACCATGAAAGGTGGGGTGGAGCAGGCGATTCGCCAAGCGGCACCCGAAGTGGTCAAGGTGGAAGCCATCAATTGGGCCGAGGTTTAACTGCCCCCCGAACATCCGTGCAATCCTGTTGTTGAATGTGTAATTTTGCGCGCGATTTGTGTGCACTAACCCTCGGAGAAAATCATCCATGATCCAAACGGATATCCTCATCATTGGAGCAGGCCCTTGCGGGCTCTTTACGGTGTTTGAAGCCGGACTGCTCAAATTGCGATGCCACTTGATTGATGCCTTGCCGCAGCCCGGTGGCCAATGCGCGGAGATTTACCCCAAAAAGCCCATCTACGACATCCCGGCTTACCCGTCGATTCTGGCAGGTGAATTGGTGGATCGCCTGATGGAGCAGGCCGAGCCGTTCAAGCCCGGCTTCACCTTGGGCGAGCGCGCAGAGCAGATTGAAAAAGACGACGAAGATCAGTTCATCGTGACCACCAACCGGGGCACACAACACCGAGCCCCCATCATCGCC
>CALKYI010000076.1 GCA_938003665.1 uncultured Flavobacteriales bacterium | reverse complement strand
GCACCAGCACCGACGCCCAGCACCCTGCTCAACACCACCAAAAATGGAACGATGAACACCCCGGCGACCACCTTGGGTAAGATTAAATAGCTCGCGCTGTTCACTCCCATGATGTCGAGGGCGTCGATTTGCTCGGTGACCCGCATGGTGCCGATCTGCGAAGCAATATTGGAACCGACCTTTCCGGCCAGGATGACCGGGATGAGCGTGGGCGAAAACTCCAAAATCATGGTCTGACGAACGGTAAACCCAATGGTGTAAACCGGAATCCACCCGCCAATTTGGTAGGCCGTCTGCAGGCAAATAACCGCTCCCATGAAAATCGAAAGCAGCGCGACAATTCCGACAGATTGAAGGCCAATCGACTCCAATTCTGTGACCAATAAGTCTTTGAATACGCTGAACTTCTCCGGCTTGCGAAAGCTCTTGGTCAACAACCGCATGTAGCGGCCAATGTGATACATCCAGCGCATGGTGCTAAGGTACGTGCCAGTTCGTATTTTCGCGGGGCATGTTTGTCAAACTCCTCCATCCTTTGTGCCTGCTCGGTATCGCCTTCATGCTCTCTGCATGCGGGTCACAACGCGGCCACCGCGACTGCAACTGCCCGCAATGGTCAGAGACCAAGACCCCTTCAAATGCTGTTGAAGAGGCCCCACAGACATGGAAAGCTGAACCATGAGCGCTAATAAAAACACCTACGCTGTCATCATGGCTGGCGGAATCGGAAGCCGGTTCTGGCCTATGAGCAAGGAGTCCCGACCCAAGCAATTCCTCGACATCCTGGGAACGGGTCGCTCGTTGATCCAAATGACGTTTGACCGCTTGTCGCGGCTCGTTCCTGCTGAAAACATCCTCGTGGTTACCCAAGAGCGGTACCGCGGATTGGTCGCTGAACACCTGCCCCAGTTGCCCAGCGAAAACACCTTGTGCGAACCGTTCATGCGCAACACCGCACCGTGCATTGCTTACGCCAACCATTGGATTGCCAACAAGGCAGGAGACGACGCCGCGGAAGCAGCGGTGATCGTCGCACCATCGGATCACCTCATATTAAAGGAGGACGAATTCCTAGAAATTGCCAACGTGGCCTTGGCTCACACGCGCGAGACCACCCACCTCGTAACGCTGGGCATTCACCCTTCACGTCCCGACACCGGGTACGGCTACATTCAATTCGAGGATTTGCCCAACGCAGGAGACGAACGCATCCGCATGGTGAAAACCTTCACCGAAAAGCCGCAACTCGAGTTGGCCGAACAGTTCCTCGCCTCAGGAGATTTCTACTGGAATTCGGGGATTTTCATTTGGAGCCTCCAAAACATCACCGAAGCATTCGAGGCGCATTTGCCTGAAATGCAAGCGCTGTTTGAAGAGCACAAAAGCGACTTCGCTACCGACCGCGAATCCGCCACCATCCGCGGCATTTACGGTGAATGTGAGAACATCTCCATCGACTACGGCGTGATGGAAAAAGCCCCCAACGTGGCCGTTGTGCTGTCCGATTTCGGATGGAGCGACCTCGGTACGTGGGGCTCGCTGCACGAGAAGCTGCCATTGGACGGCTCCGGAAACGGCACGGCCGGGGTCGATCTCGAGGCCACGGAAGCCAGCGGCAACGTGATCGTCAGCGATGCGGGTAAGTCCAAAAAGCTGATCGCTT
>CALKYI010000075.1 GCA_938003665.1 uncultured Flavobacteriales bacterium | reverse complement strand
CGTGGTTTGTTTGGTCAAACCATCAAAACAGGCTGCCATGTCCATTCCATTGAACCCCACAGCGTTTCAGAACAACCCGCAAATCACCACCCTCGCCGAAGCGCAAGTTTGGATCGATTCGTTCGCTCGCCCCAACCAATTCAATCAGCACGCGTGGCAAACAACCAAGCGTCTCGCCCTCCTCGTGTGGAAATGCCACCTAGAACAACGCGCTTTTCACCGGACGTTGAACTTCTTGCACCCCACGTTTTACGAGATGATCAAGACCCCGTCAGGCGTGAGCCTCCTCGCGGAATCGCGCCTGCGCAAATTCGCCTCCTGAGGGTACAATTGGGCAACATTTGAGCATTAACTGCTTGATGCTGAGGATGTACGATATGAACAAATCGTTCGTCGCAGTGAATAACATTCACCGTAACAAAGCAGGCATTCGCCGAGGAATTCCTACTTTTCGAATGTTAAATTAGCTGTTTAATCGACCAAACTATTTGATTCGTCGACTATTTTGCTACTTTAGCTGATGAATCATGGATACGACACGACCACAACACCTATTCTCTACGCTGCAAGCCACCTTGCACGAGCGAACGGACAGTGGTGAAGGCGGTGTCCTCCTCAGTTTTTCGGGACAATTGACCCCCGAAGTCCATGATTCCCTCATGATGCTTGCCGAAAATAGCCTCAAAGGCAAAGGCGTAAAGCGCAAACTCGTTCGCCGCGTGTGCAGCACCTTAATCGAATGCTTGCAAAACGTGAGCCGCCACGGCTGGGTTGACGACGAAGGCGAGATCCAACTTTACTTAACCCTAGAACACACCCCGCTCGGGCTCCAAATCCGCATCGGTAATCTGGTTGACTTTGACATGGCCGCCGGATTGCGCGAGAACCTCGCGGAGGTCAACGGCATGTCACACGAAGAATTGCGCGTTCAGTACGTCGAGCGGTTGTGCAACAACGATTGGTCCGAAAAAGGAGGTGCAGGCCTCGGGCTTATCAGCATGGCCAAAAAATCCAACGGTCCCCTCGACTACCAATTCAACGAATTGGACTCAGGCATGTTCCTGTTCACGTTGGCCGTGATGGTCAAATCCTAAGTTTTACGTTCCTTCTTCCGGGCAGCCGGGAACAAGATGTTGTTCAAGATCAGGCGATAGCCCGCTGAATTCGGGTGCAGATTCAAATCCGTTGGCGGGTCGTTGACCAAGTGCCGGTAGTCCTCTGGATCGTGCCCCCCGTAATAGGTCCATTGGCCTTGGCCGAGCGTACCGTGGATGTATTTCGCCGAACGCGTGCTTTTGGTTTCTCCCATGATGGTCACATCGGAGCGGATGAACTGCTTGCGGAACGCCGTGGTCTGCCCCATGAAGCCAGGAATGACCCGCTCGTGGCTCTGGGTCAACATGGTGGGGATGATGTCCCATTTGGCGCTAAAGTCAAACAGGGTGAAGAAGTCGTTGAGCTGCTTGGTCTTTGAGTGTTCTTCTGTCGCATCGATGTCGGAAAACTCGTACACCATGGGATCGATGATGATCTGGTAATCGTGAAACGCCAAGCCCCGGTCGTAATCCAATTTCTGGGCTGCACCGGGCTCTGCAGGGTCGCCGTCAAACGGCGCTTGGCAGATGTCCACCTCTTCAGCGGCCAGTGCAATGTCAAACGAGTCCGTGCCGGAGCACATGGTGAACAGGAAGCCCCCGCCGAGCACAAAGTCCCGAATCTGCAAGGCGACGTTGCGCTTCATCACGCTGACCTTGTTGAAGCCCAAGGTGCGCGCCATCCCCTCCTGTCGTGCCACCTCGTCTTGGTACCATGCCGCGCTTCGGTACGAGCGGTAAAATTTGCCGTACTGACCGGTAAAATCCTCGTGGTGCAGGTGCAACCAATCGTACACCGGCAACACGCCGGACATGATCTCTGCATCGTAAATCACGTCATACGGAATCTCCGCATAGGTCAGCACAAGCGTCACCGCATCGTCCCAAGGTTGTTTGCCGTCGGGACTGTACACCGCGATTTTCGGCGCCACCTCAAGCTTCACGCGCTCCGTATTGGATTCCGGATGGGCGATCTCGGTGAGAATTTGGCTTGCCTGCACATCGGCGATGACCTGGTGGCTGATGCCGCGGATCACACATTCTTGCTGCACAGCGACCAAATTGGGTACGAGAAAACTGCCCCCGCGGTAATTCAGCAGCCATTCGATTTCCACCTCCTGCTCAAGCAGCCAGTAAGCCAAACCGTACGCCTTGAGGTGGTTGGACTGGGTGTCGTCCATGGGGATGAGCAGCTGCGCGGAATGACAGATGGAAATGGAAAACACCCCCACCATCATAGCCGTGACCAATCCGTTGCGCAGCGCGCACAAAGCCTTCCATACCATGCTGCAATTTACGGCGAAAGCCACCGCGAATTAGAACGGGGATTCCTCGTCCGTGCCGTTCGGACCTTCGTTCATTTTGGACTGCACCGTCATCGTCGGCTGGTTCATGAAATCGGCATTCGGCCGCAAACCGTCCTGGAACTCCCCCCGATCGAACACCGGATTGGCAAAGGTGTCGTAGTTCGCGAACTTGGCGAGGCGCTGGATGAAGCGCAATTTGACCGTGCCCAATGCCCCATGCCGGTGCTTGGCGAGGATCAATTCCCCCAACCCGGCCGTATCGATGCCGTCCGGGTGCTCCGTCAAACCGTAGTACTCCGCTCGGTAGATAAAGGCCACCATGTCGGCGTCTTGCTCAATCGCACCGGATTCGCGGAGGTCGGACAGGATCGGTCGCTTGTCCCCGCCCCGGGTTTCCACCATGCGGGACAACTGGGAAAGGGCGATGATGGGAATATCCAGTTCTTTGGCAATGCTTTTGATTGATCGCGAAATCGTGGAGATTTCCTGTTCACGGTTGCCGTTGTTGCTGCCCGCCGTCATCAGCTGGAGGTAATCGATGATGACCATCTCGATGCCCGCAGTGGACTTCAAGCGGCGGCATTTTGCCCGCAATTCGAACACGCTCAGGGCCGGGGTGTCGTCGATGTACAAGGGGGCATCCTAGAGTCGGCCGATGCGTTCGTGCAATTGGGTGTACTCGTGCGGCTCCAAATTGCCCTTTCGGAATTTATCGGAACTGATTTCCGTCTCGGCGGAGATCAAACGCTGGACCAACTGCACCGCCGACATTTCCAAGGAGAATACCGCGACAGGAACGTTGTACTCGACGGTGATGTTCCGTGCCATCGTCAAGACAAACGCCGTCTTACCCATACCGGGACGAGCGGCGAGGACGATCATGTCGGACTTTTGGAAGCCGCCTGTGATGCGGTCCAGGTCCACGAAGCCCGTCGAGACACCACTGACGCCACCCTCTTGGTTGCGGGCGTTGTCGATGTCTTCGAGCGCTTGGCGCATGATGCTGCTCATGGATTCGTAGCTCTTGCGAATGTTGCCTTGGGCTACTTCGAACAGCTGCGATTCCGCCTCATCCAACAAATCCAGTACGTCCGTGGTCTCCTCGAACGCCTTTTGGGTGATGATGCTTGACACCCTAATCAACTCACGTTGGATGTACTTCTGGGCAATGATGCGGGCGTGGGCTTCGATGTTGGCAGAGCTGGCCACGCGGGCGGTCAGCGCTGCAACAGCCTGAGCGCCTCCGACCTGCTGGAGGTCTCCCAATTTGCGCAAGGCTTCCGTGACCGTTAGGATGTCAATCGGCTCGGACGCATGGAAGAGGTCCACAATTGCGGCGTAAATCCGACGGTGGGCGTCCCGGTAAAAGCTCTCGGGCTTTAACACGTCGATGACCGAGTTCACCGCCGACTGCTCCATCATCATGGCGCCCAATACGGCTTCCTCCAGCTCCAAGGCTTGGGGTTGCAACTTGCCCAGAACCTCGGGCGAAAGGGCTTGATTCGTGTTGCCGCGTGGTCGAACGCGGGCTACGGAACTGTCGGATGAATAGGATTCGTTCATGGCTGGGGTGGTCGAAGGTAGGGCTTGCTTTTGACCTGAACAGCATGGATAATTCACAACGCATTGACAAGGTTCTCAACAACCCGGAGCACCCGCTAATTTTGAAGCAATTCGAACGACTGCCATGCGCATTTCCACCCTCCTCATTTGCAGCACATTGTTGCTTGTCGTCACCGGCTGCAACCGCGACAAAACCCCGCCCACCATCTCCGTGACAGAACCGGCATACGATGGAAAGAACGTTCAGTTCGGCGACGTGTTTTTCGTGGAGTTCGAAGCCATCGACGATGTCGAGGATGGCGGATTGTGGCGGGTCGAGTTGCGCGGTGCGGACGGCATCACCCCCAAAACAGTCCAAGCAGGGCTCTGGGCGGGCGCTTCCACCGGCAACCTCATCGTCGCTTTTGCACTGGATGCCAGTTCCTGGCCCACGGGACCCATGACCCTAGCGGTCGTGGCCGATGATGCAGCTGGCAACCGTGCGGCTGCCTTCCGGGACTTAAACTACACCGCCGCCGAGGACTTGCCCGAAGTCATCGTCGCGCTCACGGCCGAATCGGACGGCTCCAGCACCTTGATCCGCACGGATGCTGCCGGCGGCGAATTGGAGGACTGGACGGGGTTGCCCGGCAGCACCCAGCTGACCTATGCTGACGGGGTCATCGCGTTGGCAGATGATACCGATGCCACGGTGCATTTGGTCGATTGGGCTACCGGTGAAGTCACCAACGAATGGACGGACCCCACGGTAGCTGGCACGCCCCCCTACATCAAAGCGTTGCACCCACTGGGCGTTCAGGCCGGATTCATCGTCGCCCACAGCGGCGGCGTAGTCGCCATCGACCCCTCAGGGAATTTGCTGTTTGAACGGTTTTCAGAAGCACCGTGGGTGCCCATTGACGTGCGTTTCGACGGCACGACGTGCATCGTGTGGGAACGCAACGAGGCCACGGACAACCACCGGCTGCGGTCGTGGGATTTCCAAACGGGCGGAACCGGCCCCATCGTGGCGTTGGCCAACGCCCCCGACGGATGGGCCGTGGTCGGCCAGCAGGACGGGGGCACTCCCGGCAATGTGTGCATGCTTCATGAGACCGACGGCTTGACCCTGGTAAACACCGCCACGGGCGGGCTCTCGGACCTGTGCCCCCTGTTGGGGTCGGGTTCGATGGGGTTGGCACCATATGGCGCGGTGGGTATCGACGGCAGTGAGGCGTTGTTCCTGCGCGGAGAGTTCTTATGCCGACAATCCATGGCGCCCGTGGCATCTGGTAGCCAGTGGCCTGTGGCAGGCGAAGTGCACTCCATGCGTGCGCTCGCCTCCGGGGGAGTGGAGTTCACCCGCATGGTCGCTGGGGGGCTGGAATTGTGGCGGTGGGATGCGGCCGGCACCGTGCCCGAACTGGTCGCTATTGTCCCCGAAGTGAACACTTTAGATGTTGTTATTGTTAACGAATAGAAAGGCGGTCAGAACGGTTTGAATGAACGCTAGTTTTGCGCCTTTCCCCGGCAATGCCCCGGGCTCGACCTTCCCTCTTTCGCGTTTCGATGTTAGCCTATCCCCAAGAAGAACCCGATTTTGGTGTTGCCCTTTCGACGAGCTTGGTGCTCTTCGGATTTGACGGCACGAACCTGCAAATCCTGCTCGCCCGCAGCAACCGACCACCTTACAAAGGGGCGTTGTTCCTGCCCAGCCGCTACCTCAACAAGGAGGACGAACTGATGCTTTCAGCGCGCAAGATGTTCGAACAACTGTTCGGTTACGAGGACCCCAC
>CALKYI010000074.1 GCA_938003665.1 uncultured Flavobacteriales bacterium | reverse complement strand
AAGCCCACCGAATCAACCTGAACGAGCGCCAAATCGCGTACAGGATCCCAGCGTTCCACGAGGCCTGGCAGCTCGGAACCGTCTTGGAATCGCACCGTTAAACTGTCCAAGTCGTCCTCCACCACGTGGTAATTGGTGATGATCCATCCGTTGCCGTCGACGATGCAACCGCTGCCGAACCCTGAAGGCCCCATGATGGTGACCACAGACGGAAGGGCATCGGCGATGCGCTCCATTGGCAGATCGCGTTTCGGCGTGATAGACAAGGTGTCCCAATCGGCCTTCCATTCGTTTTCCCGATCCGAAGCGACGTCCTCCTGCCACGACCAGCCATCGGTGGACGACAGACTCGTGTACGCCGCGAATTCCACGGCCTCTTCAATCAAGTCCTTTCGGAGTCCTCCACCGGTGTAGAACCCGGACCAATTGGACCAGGTAGTCAACTCAAACGTATCCGTCGGAAGTTCGTAGGGATTGTGAATGGTCCACTGGGACAGCACCTCATACTTGAGCAAGCCTTCAATGCGGTGCTCTACGACCTCAATCACAGCGCCGTGGAGCAGTTCTTTGATATCCAAGTCTTTATCATCCACATCAACCGCCTGCGCTTTAAGCAGTTTGTCTTGCAAATCGAAATCCAAATTGGTGTCTTCCACATCGATGGCTTCATCCATGCTACCGGAGTAAAACGAACGACCTCGCTCAAACGCGCTCAAACTCCGGTACGACTCCCACGTAAAGGCCGCCGAATCAATGGCCAAATCAACCTGATGCACGCCCAAGGGTTCGGTCCAATCAATGGTCGGAACCCGGCGCAACGCCGGTGCGCTGAGTCGCCCTTCGAAGACCCGCTTGGGTGGCGTAAACACACCGATCCCCCCCAAGAAAGCCGAAAAGAAACCTCCACCGATCTTCACGTCCACGTCCAATACAGCGTCCGGGTTGTAGTTGTTGTCGTCCTCAATCCCCGAAGCCATCAGGGCGATGCCCCCTACAAGTCCCGCTGCGTCCAATAGCCGCAATGGGTTGCGGCGGTTGGGGAGCAGTGGCACCACTTCCGGAAAATAACCCACTTGACTCCAACGCACCAGGTGATACGGTTCATAATTGCTGATGACCACTTTGCCGTCGGGGTCATCCACTTCCGACCAGATGACACCGTCGTCGTTCATGCCCAAATCCCGTTCCACCGTCACCCCTTCTTCTGGGAGGTCGATTTGGAGGTGGGTATTGAAATTGAAAGCGGAGCAGCCCGAAATCAATACCGCAAGGGCGAGGCCTAAAAAAGCTGATAATCGCATGGGAAGTGGGAGCTGTTTACTCGCGCGAACGGGCGTCGTCCATCAACGCGAATGAAAAACCGAAGCCGTAAATCGCGGTTGTGAAGAAGGGGCCGACCATCAAGCCGGCTTTGGCAATGAGGGCGCTCTTGCCTGCCTTGCCTAAGGTCACACCGCCCATCCACGCCGCTTCAACACCGATGGAACGCATCTCCTCCGGTTCGGCGTCAATCCGATAGGTCTCTGCTCCCGCGAACAGCAGCGCATCGGCGTACAGTTCCATGAATGCACCTCCACGGGACTGCCGGAATCCGGATTTGCCTTCGCCCACCACCATCAAGTCGATGTGGCGGTGGCGCATCAGACTCAAGCCTACCGCCAGTTCGTAATAGCGATAAGGGCCGTAGGAGGCTTCGAGGTTTTGGTACCCCAGCCCGCCGTGAAGGGAGAGGTAATGCCGTCGGGGCAAATCTTCCTCTGTCACGTAGGCCGTGATCTCATTGTATCCAGTGGATTTCGATGACAAGGTGATTTTGGTCGGCTTCGTCTTGTCCCACGATTTCAGGAAATAATGCCCCTTCAATCGCCACGGACGGTGTGCAGGTTTGCTGCCGCCCACGTAGACACTGTCCGCTTGTTCGCGGAGTAGGTTGGTTCCCACGAGGCTGGTGGTCAGCTGCAACCGCCCCTTTTCGGGCAGCCAATAGTCGATGCCAATTCCATTCAATGAACCTTCGGCAAAAGCCCCCCAATTCAACCACAGCGGGCGGTAATCGTTCGGGTCATCAGACAAAAAATCGACTTCCAGTTCCGTGCCGTCTTCAAAGGTCATCATCCGGCGTTGACCGATGGCCTCCCCACAGAGGAGAAACAAAAGGCTCAACACCAGGGGGCTGGCAATGCGTGCAATCATGGCAAGGGCTTAAAAATTCAATTGAAGCCCCACGCCAGTGGACGAGAAGCTTGGTGAGAGAACGAGGTTGTGCTGCTCAATGGTTGCATAGAGTTTTTGCTGAGCGATGAAGCCCGCGGCGAGGTAG
>CALKYI010000073.1 GCA_938003665.1 uncultured Flavobacteriales bacterium | reverse complement strand
CCAAAGCATGTGCGACGGTGTGACCAAAATTTAAAGTCTTGCGCCTGCCGGATTCGAACTCATCAGCCTCGACAATGCGCTTTTTGATCTTTGTGGCTTCGGCGATGATCGGGTGGATTTCTTGAATCGGGGGGATGCTACCAAAGGTTTTCATAGATTGCCAAAGCGCTGCATCCGCAATCAAGGCGTGTTTGGCCATTTCCATCCAACCATTGAGCACGTCCTGTGGGCTCAGGGTTTCCAATACGCGGAAATCTAAAGCGATTAAGTCAGGTTGTGTTATGGTTCCGATGTAATTCTTAAACCCCATAAAATTCACTCCGTTCTTGCCTCCGATGCCAGCGTCCACAGCTGCGAGAAGGGTGGTGGGAATGGACCATTTCTGTATGCCGCGTTGGTAAATCGAAGCGGCGAACAACCCCGTATCCAGCACCGTGCCAGCGCCCACTACAGCTACTGTTTCACAGCGTTTTACGTCGTTTTTCACGAGCCATTCCAGCACGTGTTCTACACCATTCCACGTTTTGCATTTCTCGCCGGCAGTTAGCCAATAAACCTGTCCGTTTTCATCCGCGTCATTGATGCGCTTGATGTTGCCTTGTTTCCGAAAAAAATCATCGACAATGTACCAATCAGGTCCGGCGCTTCCGTTGGCTAGCCAAGCATCCTCCAAAACACCCGCTGCGGAGTCAGAAGGGACTGAAATGAAGGTGGGTTGAGGGTTCATGGCTCTGCTGGACGTTTGGCGAAGTTACACGCTATGGCAGGGAACAAAAAAAGCCAGCGTGAAGCCGGCTTTTCTGTGGTACTACCGGGATTCGAACCTGGGACACACGGATTTTCAATCCGTTGCTCTACCAACTGAGCTATAGTACCGTCGTGGGCCGGCAAAGATAGGCGATTTCTGCAAACCAAAGCAACCCATTGCGAAAATATTCGCGGCCATTAGACGACTCGGAATCCGCTAAAATTCGGCTCTCCATGTGGTGGAGAAAATTTCGCTTGAATCCACTTGTTAGCCGATTAATGTTGAGAAAATTCGGATGAATGATGATTCGGAATTTGCAATTTGGAGCCTCTTCCGTTACATTCGCTTCGTGCGCGTAGCGTGTACACGCGAGCCACACTGTTGTTTGAACCAAATCAAATCGCCACCTCATGCGAAAGCTGTTATGCCTTCTCGCTGCCTGTTGTGCAGCCTTTGTTGTTAGCTCACAAACCCCAGTAGAAACCCCTGGGCCCAATGTCCCTCCCGGATATGAAATTGTCATTGAGCCGTACATCGAACACGATGGGCCGGTCGGTGCTGTTGATTTCACAGGGCAGACGACGTACCGCTTGTACCTGGAAATGCAGAACGAATCTGATTTCTTGTCGTGCATTTCGGGAGAGGCGGACAACCCGATGATGATTTATTCAACATCGACGCCGGCGTGGTACAACGACGAGGTGCTCGGTGAGGAAGTTGGAGCATGGGTGAATCCGACGGTTCTGCCCTTTTTCCCAGAATTGAATTACGACAGTTGGTTGACAATTGGTGGTGCAACAGCAGACGATGAGGTGGAAGTCAATGTTGCAGCAGGCGAAATCAACTTGCTAGATGAATTTGGTTCTGGAGAAAATGTTTTGATCGACGACGCGACAGGAACAGCGTTGTTCACGTTGTTGCCATGCGACCCTGCCGACCTGGAGTCGTGTGACTTTACGCATGCGGCGTTTGCCGGTGAAGACTTGCTCGTGTTGATTGGCCAAATCACCACCGAAGGTGATTTGACGGGTCAAATGCAGGTGCAAGTTTTTGTGGAGGGCGACGCCAACCAAGAATTCCGTGGCATCATTCCCTTCACACCATACGCTCCCGAACTGCTCGTGGATGGGTGCATGGATCCTGCTGCATGCAACTACGACGTGGAAGCCACGGCAGATGATGGATCTTGTGTTTACTGCGGCGCAGAATGCGCGGGTGGTTCGGATTACACCATGACGGTGGAAGTCTACGCGGAGGATGTGGTTCCCGGTCAAACAACGTACCGGCTGTACCAGAACATGGCCAATGCGGATGATTTCTTGAGTTCGATTTACGGGAACGAGGACGCTCCTTTCGTTTTCGAAACCACCACGGGCTTCTACAACAGCCAGTTCGGTGGCGCGGTGGCCAGCGCCATCAACCCCGCTTTCTTGCCATTCTTCCCTGATTTGGCAGCGGATAGCTGGGTCACCATTGGC
This sequence comes from uncultured Flavobacteriales bacterium, assembly GCA_938003665.1. Taxonomy (GTDB): domain Bacteria; phylum Bacteroidota; class Bacteroidia; order Flavobacteriales_D; family Sanyastnellaceae; genus UA16. The sequence goes on along the minus strand of CALKYI010000073.1, from coordinate 1,588 downwards.
ATCGAGAGCCAAAACGTTGGCGATGAGGTAGCGATCAGCACGGTTGAAAGTGCCGATCAACCATGGGTTTCGGCATTTGCATTCGGCCAGGCCCTCTCCGGACAAAACGTGTACATGAACGACGCCACCGGCGGTGCATGGTACGTGTTGAACAATACACCCAATGGATTGCCCGACGCCGATGGACGCGTGTTGTTCATGCAGGTGACAACCGCAGGAGAATTGAGCGGAACCATCAACCTTCAGATTTTCGAAAACGGAGTGGGTTCTGCCTCCATCTATAACACGTATGAATTCAGCGGCACGGGCGAGTTCGGCTCTGCAGGAACGGCGAACGCATGTGGTTGCACCGATCCAACGGCTGACAACTACGATGAAACAGCTGAGTACGATGACGGCAGCTGCACATACAGTGTGCCAGGTTGCACGGATGCGACTGCCTGCAATTACGATCCGGCGGCGGGGCTGGATGACGGCAGCTGCACGTACCCAGAAACAGGTTACAACTGCGACGGCACCTGTGTTAACGATGTGGACGGCGATGAAATTTGCGATGAATTTGAAATTGCTGGTTGCGACGATGAAATCGCGTGCAACTACGACCCGCTCGTAACGGATTACGACGGCAGCTGCGAATACACATCATGCTCGGGATGCACCGATTCTGAAGCTTGCAACTACGACGGCACCGCCACGCTCGACGACGGCAGCTGCTCGTACCCCGATACGGGCTACGATTGCGATGACAACTGCATCAACGATGCGGACAGTGACGGCATTTGCGATGAATTTGAAATTGCTGGTTGCACGGCATCAAATGCGTGCAACTACGACGGCACCGCAACGGACGACGACGGCAGCTGTGACTTCTGCAGCTGCGCTTCTGCTGGTATGGTGGTCATGAATGACTACACGATGACGGTTGAAGTGTATGCGGAAGATGTGGTTCCTGGTCAAACGACCTACCGTTTTTATCAAAACATGCTGAATCCAGATGATTTCTTGAGTTCTGTATATGGTAACGAGGATGCGCCATTCGCCTTTGAAACCACCACGGGTTTCTACAACAGCCAGTTCGGTGGTGCGGTCGCGAGTGCGATCAACCCTGCCTTCCTGCCATTCTTCCCTGATTTGGGAGCGGACAGCTGGGTGACGATTGGTATTGAGAGCCAAAACGTAGGCGATGAGGTAGCGATCAGTACGGTAGAAAGCGCCGACCAACCATGGGTGTCGGCCTTTGCATTTGGTCAGGCCCTCTCAGGACAAAATGTGTACATGAACGACGCCACTGGCGGTGCATGGTACGTATTGAATAACACACCCAACGGATTGCCTGACGCCGATGGCCGCGTGCTGTTCATGCAGGTGACAACCGCAGGTGAACTGAGCGGAACCATCAATCTTCAGATTTTCGAAAACGGCGTGGGTTCTGCTTCGATTTATAATACGTATGATTTCGACGGTACGGGTGACTTCTCCGTTGGCGGCGGTACCACTTCCAATGCGTGTGGATGTACAGACCCCGATGCTGACAACTACGACGATGCGGCGGAATACGATGACGGCAGCTGTGAATATGCCGTTCCAG
>CALKYI010000072.1 GCA_938003665.1 uncultured Flavobacteriales bacterium | reverse complement strand
TTGTCGTCTGCGATGTGAATCTCCATGGCTTCACCGTCCTCATTGCGGAACCCTTGGTCCAGCGAGAGCGCGTTGATGCGCTTCTTGCGGATGAAATCAATGGTGTGATTCGAGCCGATTTTAAACAACCACGTCGAAAAGGCAAATGCTGGCGTGTATTGGTGCAACCGATTGAATGCCTTGGTGAAGGTTTCCATGGTCAGGTCTTCGGCATCGTCGGAGCTGAACACCATCTTATTGATCATGTGAAAAATGGAATCGCGGTAGCGCTCCATCAACTCGCCAAATGCCCGCTGGTCGTTCTCCTTGGTCACACGCAACACCAGCGCGTAATCGTAACGGGCTTTGTCGGAGAGATTGGGATTGACGTCCATGGTGGTATTCGGGCTTGGTTTTGCTTCACCACCCCAGCTACCATTGTCGTTTGTCTTGCCGTTTCCACATCAGCGACAGAGCGATCCATGTGCTCCACGCCGACCAGATAGGAAGCAAACCGCCCCGGTTTCGCCAAGAATCTGGGGCTTGATAGGCTTTGGTGATGGACCGAAAGTTAAGCAGCTCCCCCAACCACATGCCCCCTAACAGCGCACCTGTAATCCATAGTGAATTGTGAACAACCACTGCCAAAACCGCGGCCACAAACGCACCTGTACGCAGCGCCTTCGGCACGGCCAATCGCCACTGGTCAGCGGCTTTGTAATGCGGTGCTGTGGTCCAATGCCGGCGCTTCTGCGCCAACCAATCCGCCCACGTAGCCGGCATGGCCGCATCCATATGGGCAGCCCGGTGTGCCGTGACTGCGATGCGCACGTCAGACGCGCTGGCGAGCGCTTGAATCAGCATGTCGTCGTCGCCCGAAGCGGTCGCAGCTCCGTTGGAAAAACCAGGAAATGCCGATCGGCGAATGGCCAGGTTTCGGCCCACGCCCATGTACGGTTTGCCCTGCTCTGCCCACCCTACATACGAACGCATGATGTACAGCGCGTCCAACGCCTGCACACGAGATAGCCACGTAACGGAAGGCTCATCTTGGGGCCAGCTCACACCCAACACCGCGGCCGCGTCTTCGGAATGGCCGGCGGTCATTGCCGAAGCCCAAGCAGGACCCGCCGGCTGGCAATCCACATCTGTGAACAACAGCCATTCTCCAGAGGCTTGCCCGACGCCGAAACGCAGGGCATCGCGCTTCCCGGGGGATGTCCCGTCTAACCGATGGTGGGAAAAGGCAAATGGCACCTCATCTTGCGCCGCTTGCCCCAATAGCTCGGGCAGTTGATCGGTCGAGCCGTCGTCAATGGCGATGACCTCCGTACCTGCTGGCCATTGCTGACCTTTCATCGCCGTCCACCATGCCGGCCAATGCTCGGCGTCGTCCTTGATGCATACGATGACGCTGACCGAGGGCTGCATGCCGCGTGATGCACGAGAACAGATCGCGCGCAGGCAAGCCCGAGTCAAGACCGCTGAGTGCGCGAGATAGCCCACGGCGAAGACTGCCAATAGAGCGACCCACTCATTCATAACGGTACATCAGCGTGGTGTCGTTGAACAGGATCACGGTCAAGCCATTTGGACTCATGCGATGGAGACGTAGGTCGAAGGCAAGGGTTTTCTCGATGCGCGAGCGACAGGCATCACCGTTTGCCTCGTGAGCAATCATCAACGGTTGCTTCGGCGGCAGCGACCTCAACTGAGGGCCGGCGGCAATGAGTTCGAAGGTATGCTCGGCGCACCCACCGTTGTAAGTCACCTGAACCACCAGTGAATCGCCCTGGATGGCGGCCTGTATCACATCAAGCGGTGCAGACGGCGGCTTCGACCAATCCAAGGCCGCACTGGGCAGACCTCGTTGGTCTTGGCAGGCAGCCATGAACAGCATGCTTGTTACTAAGAACAGGCACATCAAGATTCCTATGCGCCGATTTTCCACGGCGCGGAAATTACTGGATTTCGATGAAGTACGGAAGGCGCGCTTGGATGCGGTCGTCCGACTCAAGCATGCGGCGCACGGCCACGATGTGTTCGAGTTGTTGACGCGACAAGCCGACTTGAACCAACGCGTCGGTCAAGACTTCTGCCCCAGCCAACTCCTCGATGAACTGTTCGAGTGGATCTTTCGCTTCAGGCAAAAACACCACATCGTCCTCACTCAGCGAATCCAACCCCGCCATGGCTGCTGCGGCGTCCATCGCATCTTGGAGGTTTCCGAGCTCATCGACCAAGCCAATTTCAAGGGCATCCTGTCCGGTCCACACCCGGCCTCGGGCGATGGCATCCACCTCATCGTAGGTCATGCCACGTCCTTCAGCGACGATGCCCACGAAGTCTTCGTAAATGTTCGTGATGCTCTCGTTGATTGCTTCCATTTGAACATCATCCAATTTCGCTTCCAATCCGACGCCGGCATGGGAGTGCGTGCGCACGTCGTCGTATGCCAAGCCCATTTTATCCTCAAGCAATTCCTGGGCGTAGGGCAACATACCGAATACGCCGATGGAACCTGTAATGGTGTTGGGAGAAGCGAAGATCTTTTCCGCTCCCGCGCTGATGTAGTACCCACCCGAAGCTGCATAGTCACCCATGCTGACGACGAAGGTCTTGCCGGCTTCTTTGAGCAATTCGGTTTCGCGCCAGATGATGTCACTGGCGAGGGCCGAACCACCGGGGCTGCTGACGCGCAAAACGACCGCTTCAACGTCGGGTGCGAGGCGGGCCTCGCGGATGGCTTCAGCGAGCATAATCGAACCAAT
>CALKYI010000071.1 GCA_938003665.1 uncultured Flavobacteriales bacterium | reverse complement strand
CCCGTAGTGATTCCCTGCAACCAAATTTGAACCATGAAACATTTTCTCATTCCTGCAGCCCTAGTATTGGGGCTCGTTGGCCTGAACAGCTGCACACAGTTGACCCAAACGGCACGGTTGGCTGAAGGTCCTGTCGTACTCGGCGTGGACACCATCCGTGCCCACGTCAATGTCGACACTACGACCAGCCTCATCGGCATGGCGTCGACCACCCACATCTTAGGGTTCATTCGCCTCGGAGATAATGAATTCGCTGACTACCCGGGCATCAACCTGGGCTTCAACGGCAACTCCCGTGAAAAACGTGCGGCCGTGTACAAAGCCTTGGACGGCACCAACGCCGACGTACTCGTCAACCCGAAGTATATCGTCCGAGAGCAACGCGCCTTTTTCTTCCGTAAGACCACAGTCCAAGTCGCTGGCTTTGGCGGCAAATTCGTTTTTGAATGAACCGGTTGACGCTCTTTGCGGCAGGGGTGGCGGTTGCCTCGACCTGTAGCGCTCAAACCCTGGATCCCAGCCTACTCAAGAACACGGAATCCCGCCAAAGTGGATTCCAATGGGATTTCGATGCGGATAAAGCCACCGGCAAACGATTCACGGTGGAAGGAGTGTTCTGCCTGAACAGCTACAGCTGGTCGCCCATCGATTACAACGAAAGCGACGCCACCATCCGACAAGCCGTGGAACGCATTCGGCCGGACTTCAGTTCGGGGGAATTGCAAAACACGCTGAACGACATGGAATTCAATGTCATGTGGACGTTCCGCAACGCGAGCGGTGGGGGTGGGCAACAAATCGGACCGCGTTTGCTGCGCGTGCGGTACCAGCCTGTCGAAACACTGCCTATCGATGTTTCGTTGGGCATCGGTCGCTCCACGGCCCTCTTCTACGCGAAGAGCCAACTGCAAGAAACCGGCGCCACCGTCGGCCTCAACCAAACGGACCTGATGGCCACCGCGTTCACAGACCATTACTTTCACCTCCGCGCCATCTACCAAGGATGGTGGGGGAGCGAACAACCCCGCGTGACGCCAAGCTGGAATCCCTTGCTTGTGGAGATCGGAGCAGGATATACTCCCACACACCGCATCAAGTTCACCGGCGCTATGGCTATCGTACCCAACGCTGAGAAGTCCGCACAGGATTGGCAATTCGACGCCTGGGAACAAGGGGTAGACCAGAGTATTACTGAGATCAGCGACGTCATGGCGACGACCCAGATTGCTTTTGGCGCCCAAATGCGGATCGGGTCCACCATGTGGGGGTTTGAGCAGCGGTGGTTTCGCTTCCTGGGTGACACCCGAGAATACATTCTCGCCGGCGCATCGAATACCTCAACACCAAGTTATTTCTGCATGAGCGTCGGCCTTCAGCTGTAACCCATCCGCTCGCCAAGGTCAAGCACAAAAAAAGCCCCGCTGTTGCGGGGCTTTCTTTTATCAGAAGGTGATGCGCCTTAGTTGACGTCCCACCAGAGTTTTGTTTCCAACAGATCCGTCGCACCGGCATCGGTAGCTGCAGACCAGTTCGCACCGTTGAGCGTTTGCTCATCGAGTGGGTACCACATGCGAGCGGGAACGTTGCCGTCTCCTGCCAATGCACCATCAGCACATGGGAGCAATACACCGAAGTCCAAACGACGGTACTCAGCCCATCCTTCGTAACCCTGCATGTACAGTGCCACCCACTTTTGGCGACCGATTTTGGTCTTCCAATCGCCTTCAGCCGTTGCGTAGGCAACAGCATCCTGAGCGGTGTAGTCCGCAATCGCAGCCTCGTCCGTGATGCCCCAGAAGTTCATGTTCAACGCAATGGCCGCGTTGTAGTGCTCTTCTGCTGACAAGATGCTCGTCCAGCCACGCTCAGCAGCCTCCGCTGCCAAGAAGTGCGTCTGCGCCGCATCGAACAGGATGCCTGGGAAGTCGGCCGCCAAGATCGCCGCACCGCGCTGCGATACGTCGTCGTTCATCGTGATGGCCGCATTGGCCTCGGTCAAGCCGTACACCTCTCCAACATAACCGCCTCCGTTAGCCGCCTCAGCGTAGTAAACGCCGATGCGTGGGTCGTTCAATGAAGTCAAGTAGTCCACCATGGTGTTGGACGCTGCGAAGTCGTTTCGCGTTTTATAATCTTCGTTGATTGGATTGTTGTTCGGTGCACCGCTCAAGTAAGAGAACAAGGCGTTGTCTTCGTTGCCTGCGATGATCATGCCCGAGCCCAATGCTGCTTCAGCTGCTGCTTGTGCAGGACCTGGGTTGACATCCGCCATGCGCATAGCGACACGCAACTTCAGCGAGTTGGCAAACTTGGTCCACTGGTCCATGTTGCCACCATAAATCTGGTCGCCTTGTGGCCCAGCTCCACTCGTCATGCCGTCCATCGCGTCATTGAGCATCGTGATCAACGCAGCGTAGACATCCGCTTGGCTGTCATAGGCTGGCGTCGTGTTGCTGACACCTTGCAACGCTTCCGACATCGGAATATCGCCAAACGCATCCGTCAAGTGCTGGTAAATCCACGCTTGGAGGATTTTGGCCACTGCGATCTGGTTCGCATTGTCGCCATAGCCCGCGTAGTCACCAGCGCTGTCACCGGAGTTGAGGTCGATGATGGTCTGCAAGTCCTGCAACGGACCAGCGTAGAACGAAGCCCAAGCACCGTTCGCTGTCGCATCACGGTATTGGTAACGGCTCTCGTTAGAGTACTGGTTTGAGCTCCAGTATTGTGCCGTCTGCATGCCGCGGCGGCTGCCCCAGAACGAGTCGTAAACTCGGTCCATGGTCGCTTTTTGAGCGCTGGTCAACAGGAAGCCTGTGGACACCGCTGTGGGCTCATTAGGATTGGTGTTGATCTCCTCGAAGTCCTTGCGGCACCCCGTGAAGGCGAGGGCTCCAATCAAGCCCACCAGGAAGAAAATTTGCTTATTCATTTTCATAATCTTTTAGAAGGTGGGAATTAGAGGTTGAACTTCAAGTTGAAGCCAATGGTGCGCTCAGCAGGAAGCTGACCACCCTCGAATCCTTGTACGTTAGAAGAAGAGGTTGCCACCTCAGGATCGATGTGAGGAACGTTCTTGTGCAAGATGGCCAAGTTGCGTCCGTATACACCCACACTGATGTTGCTGAATGGCAAGCCACTCGTCATGCTCTCAGGCAAGTTGTAGTCCAATCGCAGCTCACGCAACTTCACGAAGCTCGCGTCGTATTGGTCAGCAGCGTGGATGACATATCCTTGGTTGTAGAAGTAGTGGCCTTGCGCAGAGATGGTGGTCTCGTTGGCAACAGCCGTTGCTGATTCCTCGCCGTTGGCGTCCAAGTACGTGATGGCGCCAACGTTGCCGTCTTCATCCACTTCGTACGTGCCGTAAACACCTTCAACGGTTACACCGTCTTCACGGATGCTGCCTTCAGCCGTTTCAGCCAAAGTGCCCGAGTACTTACCCCACTGGTTCGAGTAACTGTGTACCGAGCCGCCTTTCTGGAAGTCCACCAATGCGCTGAACGAGAGGTTCTTGTACTGCATGTCAGACCAAACACCACCGGTGAAGTCCGCCAAGATGTCTCCGATTGGAACAACACCTGGTGTGCGCAAGTAGCGTCCGTCGGTTCCTACCAACTTGTTGCCATTGTCGTCGTATACGAAGTCGTAGCCGTAGAACGTGCCGAGTGGCTGTCCTGGACGTGCTTCCAAGGTCACGCCGAAGAGGCTTGTGTAACGGATGTTCTCAACACCGTCCGCCAATTCGAGCAACTCGTTGTTGTTCTTCGCGAAGTTGACACCGAGGTCCCATGTGAAGTCCTCAGACTGAATCAACGTTCCTGAAACGGCCAATTCAACACCGCGGTTTTGCGTCTTACCCGCATTCAATACCGCGCTGGTGTAACCTGAAGCGGCTGATACCGGTACGTTGAAGATCAAGTCCTCGGTGATGTTGTTGTAGTACGTCGCATCGATGCGGAGGCGATCCATGAAGAAGTTCAACTCGGTTCCGATTTCGAAACTGGTCGTCTTCTCAGGACGCAAATCCGGGTTGTTCTGTGCATTCGGTACAGAGGCTGAACCGCTGCTTCCGAAGTTCGGGTTCACACCGTACGTCAATCCGGTCTGGTAAGGGCCGGTATCGTTACCAACCTGTGCCCAACCCAAACGCAACTTACCGAAGCTCAAGCCCTCGATGTCAGCAACCTCGCTGAATACGTAGCTGGCCGTAGCCGATGGGTAGAAGTAGCTGTTGTTCTCCGCTGGGAGTGAAGAGCTCCAGTCGTTACGAGCTGTCAAATCGATGAAGAGCGTGCGCTGGTAACCGATGCTGGCAGAACCGAGCAATGAGTTGATGACCTTGCTTTCTTCGTAGTCACTGATTTGGTAGCCGTCACCACCGTTGGCCACGTTGTAGAGGCCTGGGGTATTGAGTCCGCCCAATGTGTAGGCGCCGAATCGCTTGTAGTCGCGGATGCGCTTGTTGACACCCACGAAACCAACCACGTTCAAGTCTGAATTGATCTCCTTGTTGAAGTTCAAGTACGCATCCAAGTTCGTTTCTTGGAGTTGACGCGTGTACTCGCTGTAAGAGGATTCACGAACACCACCTACGGCGATGCGCTCTTGACGACGGTCGATGTAGAAGTCCGTGAGCGCGCGGCCCATGAAGCTCAAATTGTCGTTGATCTTGTAGTTCAACGTCAGGTTTCCAAATACGCGATCGCGCTGGTCATCCTGTACGTTTTGGTAACGCTCCCAGAACGGGTTGTCGAAGTAGTTCGGTGCAGGGTCCGTTGGGCTGTTGCGGTTCCACGTACGCTGCGTACCATCTGGGTTGATGTAGTTGCGCAAGCGGTCCATGTCCAACTGACGGTGGAACCACTGCGTAAACTGAGACATCACCGACTCACCGTATCCAGTCAATGGACGGCCCTGGCCTTTCTGCTGAACGTAGTTGGCTGAAACGCTTGCACTCAGCTTTTCGCTCACTTGGCTGTTACCAGCAAAGCTCAACGTGTTTCGGTTCAACGAGCTGTTCTCGTATACACCGGTCTGGTCGTGGTTCGTGTAGCTCAAGCGGAACGAGCTTTCATCGGTAGAACCGGTAACCGCTACGTTGTTAGAGTACAATACACCGGTTTGGAAGAAGTCAGCAACGTTGTTGGGGTTGGCCTCCCATGGGCGGGTCTCGCCAAATCCTTCGTCACCTTCATAGTCGTACCAGCTATCCCAGTGGCGCACGTTCGCTGTTCCGTCCAATGCAGGGCCCCAGCTTCCGTCCAATGCGTAGTCAGGAATGTAGTTGCCATCGATGGTGTCTGCCCAGCTTGTGCTTGGGCCACCTCCGTAGCTGTTCTGGTAGTCTGGTATGATGAAAACGTCATTGAATGCAACCGTGCTGCTGACCGAAACACCCAATCCGGACTTACCGGAAGAGCGGTGACCTTCACCGGTCTTCGTCTTGATGACGATGGCACCATTTGAAGCGCGCGAGCCATAGAGTGCAGCTGCCGCTGGACCTTTCAAGACCGTGACCGACTCAATGTCATCAGGGTTCAAATCCTGCATCGCATTACCGTAGTCATAACCACCAACAGATCGCTGCTGGTTGCCGCTTGAGTAGTCCGAGTTGTCCATCGGCACGCCATCCACTACGAAGAGCGGTTGGTTGTCGCCGGTGATCGAACTGGCACCACGCAAGATGATTTTTGACGAAGAACCGATTGCAGTACCCGATGTGACCTGCACACCAGCAATCTTACCGGTCATCGACTTAACGACGTTGTCGGTTTTGGCTTCCGTGAAGGCATCGTTGCCCAGCTCTTGGACGGCATAGCCCAACGCTTTCTTCTCACGGGACACCCCGAGAGCGGTTACCACAACCTCATCGAGGTCAACACCAGCTGCAAGGCTTACGTTCACCACGCTGTTGCCTCCGCAAGCTACGCGCTCTGTTCCGTATCCGAGGAAACTGAAGATGAGCTCGTCACTAGCAGCATTGGCCGTGATGGAGTAAGAACCGTCGGCATCGGTGAACACACCCACGCCTTCACCGGAAACAACAACGGCAACACCTGGCAATCCGTCACCGGACGCTCGGTCGGTCACCTTACCGGTCACCTTGCCTTGGGACCATGCTGCTCCACTGAACAGCACCGCCGC
>CALKYI010000070.1 GCA_938003665.1 uncultured Flavobacteriales bacterium | reverse complement strand
GGATTCCAGCTGTGCAGCCTCTTTCTCGCTGATGACCTGCTGGGCCTTTGCAACGAGGGAGACTACGTCACCCATGCCGAGGATGCGATCGGCCATTCGATTGGGGTGGAAGGTGTCCAAGGCATCCATTTTTTCGCCAACCCCCACAAACTTGATGGGTTTGCCCACGACGGAATAAATGGCCAACGCGGCACCCCCGCGCGTGTCGCCATCCAGTTTGGTCAGAACGACCCCGGTAAAGTCCAAGGTTTCGTTGAACGTCTTCGCGGTGCGAACGGCGTCTTGACCGGTCATGGCATCCACGGTGAACAGGATTTCATGAGGCTGTACGGCATCGCGAACCGCCTGAATTTCAGCCATCATGGCCTCGTCAATAGCCAATCGGCCTGCGGTATCGACAATAACTGCATTGTGCCCGTTGGACTTCGCGTGCGCAAGCGCATTGCGGGCAATTTGTACGGCATCCTTGTTGCCAGGCTCGGCATAAACTTCCACGCCGATGCTTTCACCCAAAACGGTCAGCTGGTCCACCGCTGCGGGCCGGTGAACATCACAGGCGACCAGCAGGGGATTCTTTTTATGCTTGTCACGGAGGAGCTGGGCAATTTTGCCCGAATGCGTGGTTTTACCAGCCCCTTGCAAACCGGCCATGAGCACCACGAAGGGGTTGCCGGTCGGTTTAAATTCCGCGGCTGCAGACCCCATAAGCTCGGTCAATTCAGCATGGGTAATCTTGATCAAGAGTTGCCCTGGCTTGATGGAAGTCAGTACCTCCTGCCCCAGTGCTTTCTCCTTGACACGCGCTGTAAATTCCTTCGCAGTCTTGTAATCCACGTCCGCATCCAACAGCGCTTTTCGGACCTCTTTTAGGGTCTCTCCGACGTTGACTTCGGTAATCTGACCATGTCCTTTGAGCACCTGAAAGGCCTTTTCAAAGCGTTCTTGGAGGTTTTCAAACATCTTTTTTTTTGTGCAAATTTAAGACCTCAAGGCTTGATTATACGCAGCTTTATCGCTTCGTTGAATAGCCGATTTTACTCGATTGAAATATTTTTCTAATCGATGTGTTTGCTTTCATCCACGTTATTTCGTAATTTTCGGTTGCTTAACCTAGGAATGATGCAGACGAAATTTTCCATTATGCTTGGAACCCTCGCAGTGATTGCGGGTCTTTCCAACCAACTTTTCGCTCAAACAGCTTGTTTTGGTTCTGACTCAGACGCCAATGCTCCGGCAGGGTTTCAACTCGCAGTTGAATCCTACGCGAGCTTCGATGGTTCAGAGTCAGGCGATCTCGCGAGTTTGGCTGGTCTTACCACCTATCGGGTTTATCTTGAGACAACGTCCGAAATGGACTTTGTTTCTGCGGTTTACACCGATGGAGCAGATGGTACGGTCGAACTGACCACCTCCACGTCGTTTTACAACAATGTTTACGGCGGACTTACGGTCAACGATATCAACCCCGGCTTGTTCTCGTTCTTCCCAGCGCTTGAATACGATAGCCATGTAACCATTGGATTGGAATCCGAAGCAGTTGGCGCGGAATCTTCGATCCAAGTGACCGGAGTGAGCGCTACGGAAATGGACTGGTCTGATGATTTCCTAAACGGTGGCAATTTGATGATCAGCGGGGCCAATGCCATGGCGGGCGACGGATGGTCTGTGCCTTCAGGTGCAACAAACGGCTATGCGGGCGAGGACATGCGTGTTCTGTTGGCCCAACTGACCACCGACGGCGACCTCAACGGCAGCCTCTTCGTAGAATTAATTCCTTCCGGCGAAACCGTTTCGGTCAGCCATCAATTCTCGTTCTCATCAGAACTCTGCGGTTGTACCGATGATTCTGCATCGAATTACCAGCCTGGAGCGACGTTGGACGATGGTTCATGCATTTACCCCGGTTGCACAGATTCTGCAGCGTGCAACTACGATGCCATGGCCAATGAGGACGACGGAACATGCGATTACTGCTGCGATTCCGTTGAATCGAGCAACCCAGATTACGGCGTAGAGGTTGAGCTGCACGCTGTAGGTGGAATTACGGGTTTGCGCACGTACCGTTTGTATGTGACGACAGCCAATGCCACAGATGTCTTGTCTGCTGTTTCAGGCTACTCAGAATACCCATTGAACATTGCAACGACGACTGATTTCTACCAGTACCTCGGTCCAGGTGGAGGCGTCACACCAGCAGCATGGTTGCCCGATTTCGGCGCCATTCCTGCCTTCGCTGACGGTGCATATGATTCCTTCGTTACTATAGGTATCGATCAAATGGCTGATGTAGGTGCAGGTGAAGCAAATGCGTCTTTGGCCATAACACCAGGCGAAGCTTGGGATCAGGAATTCGAAGCAGGCAATGATATCACGATTTCCACCAGCTCCGGCGGTGCGTGGTTCTTGTCTCCGGGCTCAACCAATGGCATTGCAGGTGATGATAACCGTGTACTGATTGGTCAGTTTACAACAGACGGTTACTTGAGCGGTGACTTGTATGTGCAAGTGTTCCCTGAAGGCGACCAAGCCCAATCTCAAGAGGTATACATTTCATGGACTTCTCCTTTGTGCGCATGCACGGATGAGTCTGCGTGTAACTTCGACCCAACAGCACTTTGGGACGATGGTTCTTGCCAAGATGGTCCTGCTTACTGGGGTGAAAACCTCGATTGCGAGGGCAACTGCTTGAACGATGCGGACGGCGATTATGTCTGCGATGAAAACGAAATTGAAGGGTGTTTGAACCCTGCCGCATGTAACTACGTTGAAGCACCAACGGACCTCGTGGCTTGCATCTTCCCTGAAGAAGGCCTCGACTGTGATGGTAACTGCCTCAACGATGCAGATGGTGACGGCGTATGCGATGAAGATGAAGAGGAAGCATGTACTGACGCTGCAGCATGTAACTACAATGATGACCCAACGGTCGACACGGACAATGCCCTTTGCCAGTACCCTGATCCATTCGAAGATTGTGACGGTAACTGTTACAATGACGCGGACGGCGACGGCGTATGCGATGAGGCTGAAGTCGGTGGATGTA
>CALKYI010000069.1 GCA_938003665.1 uncultured Flavobacteriales bacterium | reverse complement strand
TTCTGAAGGAAGCTGGGCTTGGCTGCCGGCGCCCAAGAAGAACGTGTGGATGCTCCGACCGCTTGCATCGAACACACGAAACTCCGCAGCTTCGGGGCCGTTCTGAATCCATGCAGCACCGGCGGTGGGGTTGGGGTAGGTGAAAAAGCTTTGCGCCGGTGCTTTTGTTTCCGCCACATTGACAGCTGGCCCGAATCGATACACGGTGCCCTCAACCGGTACGCTCGATAAATTGGTGCCGGAGTAATACCATTGATAGAAATCGTCAGTGAGGGTCCAATCCGGTGAACTCGCATCACCGCTTGCAGTGTAGAAGGTGCCGTCGTAATAGTCGTAATCGAATCCCAGAATAATTCCTGAAGACAGGAAGTCAAGCGGGAGCGAATCGACATTGATGGTGTTCGGTCCAAATCGGAATTCGACGATGCCTCCGCTTTCGTAAATCCATGTTTGAAAACTGAGCCGATTTTCAGTCGTTCCCAGCGAAACCTCTTCGTAGAGCCCGCATTCGTCCCACTCAATTTTAAGGATGCGGTTCGGCGTTTCACCGGTTGTTTGATAGCTGATGGTGCTAATTTCTTCCGCTTCCACTGCGCCAATGTCCATCACGTCCAAGCTAATGGGCCACAGGATGTTCAGCTGGCCATTTGGGGAGGTGTTCATGAGCATTTCGCCCGTTCCACCAATCCCGAGTATGCCTCCAGAACCGGTCCCATCGAGATCGATCGGAAAGTCAAGTGGGATTTGGACTTCAGGATCATCCCATCCCACCTCAATGCCCAACGAAGTGGGGTTGTCCAAAGGCAGGTAGTACTCATTGAGTACCGTCGCACTGTAAGGGAATTGGCTGTATGCCGATGCTAAGCAGGCCAAAGCTGCAGCAAAGAGAAGATACTTTTTCATGGCTCAAAAGTTAGGACGTAGCAACGACTTGGAGTAGAACTCATCGATTACCCGGACGACTTCCTCCGGTGAATCAACGAGGTGGAACAAGTCCGGATCGCCAGGGCTGATGGTCTTGTAGCTGTCGGCGAGGGTGGTTTTCATCCAATCAACAAGGCCAGCCCAGAATTTCGTGTCGTACAAAATGATCGGCACCGGTTCAACCTTGGCTGTTTGCACGAGGGTCAAGGCTTCAAACAATTCATCCAGGGTTCCGAATCCACCCGGCATTACGACGAAAGCTTGCGAGTACTTCACAAACATCACCTTGCGCACGAAGAAGTAGTCAAAGTCGATGCTCTTGTCTGGATCGATGTAGGGGTTGTTGTGCTGCTCGAAAGGCAGCTCGATGTTCAGTCCCACGGAGGTGCCTCCGACGTCGTGGGCACCGCGGTTACCGGCTTCCATGACCCCCGGGCCTCCGCCGGTGATGACTCCGTACCAGCGGGCGCTCAGTTGACGAGCGACTTCCCGGGATTGGTTGTACACCGTTGAGTCTTCCGCCATACGCGCCGATCCGTAGATGCTCACACAGGGTCCAATGCGCTGCAGGGTCTCAAACCCCTGCACGAATTCCCCCATGATTTTAAAAATGGACCAACTGTCGTTGGTCTTGATTTCATTCCAATCGCGTTGCTTGAGGCCTTTCTTCATGTGGTGTTTTTACGTACCCACAATAGTACGTAAAAACGGCCCGGTGGCGCTGTCGGCATTCGCGGCGACCTCTTCGGGTGTGCCGGTGGCGACAATTTTTCCGCCGCGCTGGCCACCTGCCGGTCCGAGGTCGATGAGGTGATCTGCGACTTTCAGGACATCGAGGTTATGCTCGATGACGAGTACGGTGTTACCTTGGTCCACCAGGCGCTGCAGCACATCAATGAGCATCTGAATGTCTTGGAAGTGAAGCCCTGTGGTGGGTTCATCGAGGACGTAAAATGTCTGGCCGGTGCTCACGCGAGCGAGTTCGGTTGCGAGTTTGACGCGCTGGGCCTCACCGCCGGAAAGGGTAGTCGATTGCTGCCCCAACGTGATGTAGCCCAACCCCAC
>CALKYI010000068.1 GCA_938003665.1 uncultured Flavobacteriales bacterium | reverse complement strand
CATCACCGGCGCACGCGAGCACAACCTCAAGAATATCAGCCTTTCCATCCCCCGGAACCAGCTTGTGGTCATTACTGGCGTCAGCGGCAGCGGCAAGTCCAGTTTGGCATTCGACACGCTCTATGCTGAAGGCCAACGCCGGTACTTGGAAACATTTTCGGCCTACGCACGTCAATTCCTCGGTGGATTAGAACGTCCGAAGGTGGACCAAATCACCGGTCTCAGTCCTGTCATCAGCATTGAGCAAAAGACCATATCGAAAAACCCACGTTCGACAGTGGGGACCATCACGGAGGTACATGACTTTCTGCGCTTGATCTACGCACGGGCCTCCGACGCCTACAGCCTGCAAACGGGCGAAGCCATGGTCCGCTTTACCGACGAAGAGATTCTCGAACGCATTTTAAACGATTACCACGGACAGCGTATCCTGCTTCTGGCGCCTTTGGTGAAAGGCCGAAAAGGCCATTACAGGGAACTCTTTGAGTCGATCATGAAACAAGGCTACGTACGTGCCCGCATTGACGGTGTGCTCGTGGAGCTTGAGGCAGGCATGCGGCTGGACCGTTACAAAGTCCATGACATCGAGGTCGTCGTCGATCGGTTGGAGGTTCGCTTGGACGACGAAGAACGCTTGTTGCGATCCATCAAAACGGCATTGAACCTAGGCAAAGGCAACATGGGGACTTCGGTTCACGGGGAGAACCAGGTTCGCCACTTCAGCAGAAACTTGATGTGTCCAACTACGGGAGACGCATACCCCGATCCGGAGCCAAATTTGTTCTCCTTCAACTCACCGTATGGCGCATGCACCCAATGCAATGGCCTGGGAGAAGTCGCTGAGGCAGAATTGGAACTCATCATTCCCGACGACAGCAAAAGCATTCAAAAAGGCGGAATTGCCCCGCTTGGCGACATCAAGGGCAACCGAACCATGCAGGTCATTCAAGCCTTGCTCGATGCATCTGGTGACACGCTCAAAACTCCCATCAAGGACCTAGCGCCTGCAGTCGTCAGCGAAATCCTGTATGGAGCGAAAGAGCATATCTTGGTTCCGGGAAAGGCCGGGACCTCCGGCAGCCATGTGAATTGGGAAGGTGTAATCGCCACCATTGAATCTGCCGCGGAGCGGAGCAATTCCATCCCCCTTCGACGCTGGGCCAAACGCTTCATGCAGAAGAAGACCTGTCCCTCATGCGAAGGAACACGCTTGAAGCCCATCAGCCTCCAGTTCAAACTCGGCGGAAAGAACATCGCAGAACTCGGACACATGGACATGGCGGCACTGGCCAATTGGTTCAAAGGGTTGGA
>CALKYI010000067.1 GCA_938003665.1 uncultured Flavobacteriales bacterium | reverse complement strand
TGGGCTGTGGCATGGTCGACCCTGCCGTCTTGGAAGCTTCGGGGATTGATTCGCGCGAATATTCCGGCTTCGCCTTCGGTATGGGAGTGGAGCGCATCACTATGCTCAAGTACCAAATCGGTGACTTGCGGGCGTTCTTCGAAAGCGATATGCGGTTCTTGGAGCAGTTCCAAGGCCAACGATAACCTCTCGAATCAGACGTAAGGCAAGGTCAACGTAAGCCGTTCCTCGAGGGGAGAAATCCGCTCAATGTTGATTTTCCCAGCGAGTTTGCGCAGTTGTGCGTGCAGCTCATTCCAGCGGGATGAGGCCAAAGCGTCTTTTCCGTAAAACAACCCCTCGAAGGCTTTGGAGGCGCCGGTGTGTTGACTGTCCAGTTGCAGCACCCAGTGTGACTTTTCGGCCGCCTCAACGCCCAAAGCGATGGGGCGGTCTTCGGCCGAAATATCGACAAGCCCGCGGAGCAGGTTGCGCAGAACGACACGCACCTCTGGGCCGATGCTGAATTGAACATCCTCCTTGATGTTGAATTGAATCCGATTCTGCAGGTCCGCGTCCAATTCGTTCAAAAAGGCCTGAATGGACTGTGAACGGTCATCGCCGTCTCCTGTCTGAATGAACTCGCCGCTGGGCATCAAGCTGCTGGTGCCCAACTCCACGTCGGATTGCTCCGGAACTGATGGGGTTCCTGGCAATCGGTCGGCAGGCACCAAGGACCGAAGGCGAATGATGCGTCGGCGTTCTTTGTGGAGGGCGGCGCGCAGGTATCGCTGTTGGCGTGCATAGGCAATGACGCCGATTGCGAGGATGCCGGCAATCCATGGCCAACCCGTAGACCGATAAGGAGATGATTGGGCGCGTTCGAGCTCAAAGGCGGCCACATCAAACGGATCCATCGCGGGCAGCACCTGCTCCTCGAACTGTCGGGTTTCGCGCCCGGAGGATTGCGGTTGCTGGGCCAACCGCTCCGTATGGATCTCGTCCAATTCAATGAAGGCTTGCAGCGCTTCTGCATCATTGCCTCGGTCTTTTTCGAACAGCCCCTTTTGGCGCAGTGCCTCTGCGAGCAATTTCCAGTCGCTGGCTTCGCGAGCGGACTTGATGGCTTCGTGGTATCCGATCAACGCGTCGAGAGGACGGTGGGCAAATTGCGCGCTGTTTGCCGTTCGAAGGTGGGCTACCGCGAGACGAGCCGCATCCGATGGAGGTGTTTCGGCGAGGATGGTCTCCGCCCATTGCAGAGCGGCCATGTGCAAGCCTTGCATGGAAAGGACCAGGTGGATTTGCTCCCGAAACCCTTGCGCAACGGCAGGGGCGAGGTAGGCGGCTTCCTGTTCAAATTCTTCGCGAAGCGAGTCCGCAGGCGAACGGCCTTGCACGCCGTCAATCTGAATCAGTGCGCCAATCCAATCCGCACGGAGGTCGTGGGCTTGCTTCGGGCAGAGGCGGATGCACTCGGCGTATTGAGCCCGGGCCTTTTCCCAGTGGCCGCCAGTGAACCACAAATCGGCCAATTTCGAATTCAATTGGGTACAGCCTGGGTTGAGGTCCAATTCCCGCTGGATGAGTTCAATGGCTCGGTCTTCGTAGTGAAGCTGCAACCACAGATCTGCCGCTTGGATCACGATTCGCGTGCGCACTTCGGCCTCGCACGCGAGAAATCCACGCTGGGCCTGTTCAAGTGCGGCCAATGCCAAATCGGGGTTGTTACTCGCTGTATAAATCTGTGCGATGCCGACGCGTGCCCGGGCCTGCTGGCAGGGGTCAAACGTTCGCTCCACCGCTCCTCGGTACATGGCCAGGGCAGCGACCGGTTTGTTGAGGTCGAGCAACGAATCGCCGCGGTCCAGCATCAAGTCGGCCTCTTCGATGGCCGGATCAGGCGCTGGTTCTGATGCTTCTGATGCTTCTGGTGCTTCCTGTGCGGTGAGCGAGAGTCCAGCTGCAGCCCACATCCACACAGCCATCAGGACCGAAATCGTCGGTCGTTGGTATCGCTCAGCGGAGTGATTGCGGATGGAAAAGTCAGGCCTACGCAACATGGAACCAAACTACGTGCTGGCCGCATCCCGTGACTGAAGCCCTGTCCTAATTGTTCACACGAACGGGCGTATAAACATGCCCTCAGGAATCAGTCGTTCCAAACAACATCGAGCACGGTGTTGCCGACCGCCTCGAGGGTCTCCGTGCTGATGATGGAGAGGTTGTCTGCGTGGGTGTGGTGGAATGGGCCGTATCCCATGGGGAGCACCTGTACTTGGTAGTGCACAATGTTCGCGGAGGGGATTCCGGCAAACTCCGAAACGAACAGGTTGTCGTCGATGGTCTCCGGTGTGACGTCCCGCTTGAAATAGTCCCCGTATCCCAGCCGTTCAGCGGATTCCCATAATCGCTTGACGACCGAAGGCGCATACGCCATGGAGGTGCCCTCTTTGTTGAATACAGCGCCTTCAGCACCGACCATATCCAATAGGATGCCGTACTTGGCATTGTAGCCGACGCGGTGGGGTTGATTGGCCCAGTATTGGCTACCAAGGCACCAAGTCAGTGCGGAATTTTGGTTTTTCTCTCCCCACTCCGGCGTTCCGTAATCCTCGGCATCGAAAAAGACAATGTCCACGCCCACATCCAAGGTCGAATCCGCACCGAGTAAGCGAGCTATTTCGAGCAGCACACCCACACCAGAACCTCCGTCGTTGGCGCCATCAATGGGCTCCCGCATGCGCAGCGTGTCCTTGTCAGCGAAGGGCCGGGTGTCCCAGTGTGCGAAGAGCAAAATGCGTTCTCGATTTTCGGGACGAAACTGACCGATTAGGTTTCGGATGCGCAAGATGGTTCCGTCGTAAGCCCGAACCAGTCCGGGTTGTTCAATCACATCGGCCCCATGTCGGGTCAACTCGCTGGAGAGCCAATCCCCACATGCCACGTGCTCTCCGGTGTTCGGAACGCGTGGTCCGAAAGCGACCTGTTGTGCGATGTATGCATAGGCTGAGTCTGCATTGAATGCAGGAGCGGACACGCGGACCTGCTCTACCGGAGCCTGTGTGGGCGCTGTTGGGGTGGTACGCGAAGGAGCGGGATCGTTGCCACATCCTGCGAGCAAGGCAACGGTCAGGAAGCATACAGATATCAGTCGCGTTCCCATGTGCTGCCGTCTTTGCTGTCTTTGATACGAATGCCGAGGGCGCCAAGGGCATCGCGAATGGCATCGGCTGTTCCCCAATCCTTGTTGGTTTTGGCGTTGCCACGCAATTCGACCAAAAGGTCGAGCAGGGCGCCAGACTCGCCTTCACTGCCGCCGCTTGTTTCGTCTTCCCGGATCAAGCCGAGCACATCGAAAACGTAGCCGTTGAGGAGCTCCACCAACGCTGTTTTCTGTGTGGCATCGATGGCTATGCGGTCGGTCGCAATGCTGTTGACGAGTTTGACGGCATCGAACAAGACACTGATCAAAATCGGGGTATTGAAGTCATCGCCCATGGCTTCGCTGCACCGCTTGGCCAAGGCCGCTGTGTCCACGTCGGGATTCGGTGCATCCAAGGTCGTTGGCAATCCCTCTAATGTGGCCATGGCGCTCATCAAGCGATCGAGGCCCTTCTCCGCTGCTTGCAGGGCTTCATTGGAGAAGTCCAGGGTGGAGGCGTAGTGGCCTTGCAACATGAAAAAGCGGACGGTCATCGGTGAGTACCCGCGTTCGAGCAAGGCGTGGTTGCCGGAGATCAGTTCTTCAGGGGTGAAGCCATTGCCTTCGGATTTGGCCATTTTGCGTCCGTTCACCGTCAGCATGTTGCCGTGCATCCAGTACCGAACCGAATGGGCCTCACCGGTTGCCCCGGTGTTTTGCGCGATTTCGCATTCGTGGTGAGGGAATTTTAAATCCATCCCACCGCCGTGGATGTCGAACTGGGTGCCGAGGTACTTCGTGCTCATCACCGAACATTCGAGGTGCCAGCCGGGAAAGCCATCGCTCCAAGGCGAAGGCCACTTCATCAAATGTGAGGCATCGGCCTTTTTCCACAAGGCAAAATCCAATGGGTCGTTTTTCTCGTCTTGCCCATCGAGGGAGCGCGTGTTGTTGAGGAGGTCGTCGATCTTGCGGCCTGAGAGCGCACCATAATCGTGGTCTTCGTTGTACTTGCGTACGTTGAAGTAGACGCTGCCATTGGATTCGTAGGCGTACCCGCGATCGAGAATGTCCTTGATCATTTCAATCTGCTCGACGAGGTGTCCTGTGGCGCTGGGCTCGATGGATGGGGACTTCATGTTGAAGACACGCATCACATCGTGAAAGTCGTTGGTGTACTTCTGGACAATCTCCATCGGCTCGAGGTTTTCGAGCCGGGCCTTCTTGCCGATTTTGTCCTCTCCATCGTCGGAGTCTCCCGTCAAGTGCCCGACGTCCGTGATGTTCCGGACGTAGCGGACCTGGTAGCCGAGGAACGTGAGGTACCGGTACACCACATCGAACGTTAGGAATGTGCGAACGTTCCCGAGGTGCACGTTGCTGTACACCGTCGGACCACACACGTACATGCCAACGTAAGGGGCATTGAGCGGAGTGAACAACTCCTTTTTGCGGGTCAAGCTGTTCTGGATGTACAACGGGGAAAACTCGGCCATATCGATTCTCTTGTTTGGACGTTCATGCGGTGCACAAAGCGCAAGTACAAAGAAAAGGCATCCCGCACTATGAAGCGGCAGCGCTGCGCGAATCAGTGCACAGGCGACTGTGTCTTTTTTCCTATGGCATCGAGCATGATCAACGTCATCTCAGCCAGCAGCACTTTTGGCTCCCATCCCCAGTCAGCATGTGCGGCTGCATCATCAATGCTTTCGGGCCAGCTTTCGGCAATGGCCTGGCGGTGGTCCGGTGCGTAGTTCACTTGAAAATTGGGCAAGTGCTGCTGGATGCCGTTGGCGACTTCGCTCGGTGTGAAACTCATGGCGCCGAGGTTGTAGGACGTCCGAACTCGGATCTGCTCTACGGGGGCGGCCATCAATTCCAACGTGCCCCGCACCGCATCGTCCATGTACATCATGGGCAGGGCTTGGTCCGCGCGCAAGAAGCACGTGTACGCCTCACCGGCTGTCGCGGCGTGGTAGATTTCCACGGCATAATCCGTGGTCCCTCCCCCCGGCTCAGAACGGTGGCCGATCAGGCCAGGGTAGCGGATGCTGCGCACGTCGACGCCGAACTTCTCGTGGTAATACCGGCACCAGTACTCACCGGCTTGCTTGCTGATTCCATAGACCGTGGTCGGATCGAGCAATGCGTCCTGTGGGACGTCTTGCTTGGGTGTTTGCGGACCAAACACAGCAATGGAGCTCGGCCAGAATACCCGTTCGACCCAACCTTCCTTTGCCGCTTCGAGGACATTGAGCAAGGATTGCATGTTCAAGTCCCAAGCGGCGATCGGTTTTTTCTCTCCGGTGGCGCTCAACATGGCGGCCAGGTGATACACCGCCTGGTACCGGCCCTCCTCCAACACCTTGTGTACCGTCCCTTCGTCGGTGGCATCGAGGTGCAAAAAACGGCTGCGCATGACCCCCTCATCGTCCGGCACACGGATGTCGGAAACGTCTACCGCTTCGACTCCGTAGTGGTGCTGAAGCGCGAGCACCAGTTCGATGCCCAACTGTCCAGCAGCTCCGATGACAAGGATTTTGGCCATGATTGAACGAAGGTAATGCACCCCTGTTCATTTTGGAGGAACGAAAGGCGCCTTCACCGGCTATTTTTGTCGCGTTGTTTAAAAATTCCATGCATGCAGACGGCGGATTACGCTTACGAACTTCCTGAATCGGCCATCGCGGTCCATCCTGTGATGCCCCGCTCAAGCGCTCGGCTGCTGACGTGGAAACGCGGAGAAGTCGCTACCCATCAGCAGTTCACCGATTTGCCAGCAGTCTTGCCGCCCGGCACGCAGTTGTGGGTAAACAATACCCGGGTCATTCGAGCGCGCTTGTTGCTGCAGAAGCCGACCGGAGGGCGCTTGGAAGTATTCTTGCTCGAGCCGCACGAAAAGTCCATGGAACAGGCCTTGGCTTCTACCCAGTCGGTGGCGTGGAAATGCATGGTCAAAGGGGGGAAGCGGTGGACGGCTGGGGAAGCCGGATTGAATGTGGAGGACGCCGCCGGGAAGTGGGAGGTCACAGCCAAACGGGTGGGCATGGACGAGGGCGTGCGCTACATTGAATTGCAGTGGTCGCACCGGTCGGCGTCGACTGGTGAAGCGCGGGAAGCGAGTTTTGCCGAGTTGCTGGAGGCCATGGGGAAGATGCCGTTGCCACCGTACATGCGGCGCCCAGCGGAGGAGCAGGATGCGGAGGACTACCAGACGGTGTATGCTGAAGTGCCCGGTTCAGTGGCAGCCCCGACGGCAGGGCTGCACTTTGATGCACCGCTGATGGCCGAGTTGAGCACAAGCACTTCCTTGCACCACGTCACCTTGCACGTGGGCGCAGGCACCTTCAAACCCCTGGGTGAAGGCGATGTGGCGGACCATGTCATGCACGGCGAGCATTGTTCAGTTTCCTTTGATGCAATTCATGCCCTTGCCGAGGAAGGGGTACACCGGGTCGCTACGGGTACGACCAGCTTGCGGACCTTGGAGAGTTTGTACTGGCTCGCCATCAAATGGAAAGAAACCGGTGAACAACCGAATGAGCTGCACCAATGGGAATGGCGCTACGAACTTGGCGATGCGGCTGAGCGCTTGGGCTGGACAATGGAAACGGCCATGCAGTGGTGCGTCAACGCCTTGGACGGGGCCGACTGGCATTTCCGAACATCAGTGATGATGGTGCCTCCGTATCGCATCCGCTCCGTGCACGGGCTCATTACCAATTTTCATCTCCCCAACAGCACGTTGCTCTGCCTCGTGGCCTCGGCCATTGGCGATGATTGGAAGGCCGTTTACGACCGTGCTCTATCGGAGGGATTTCGCTTCTTGAGTTACGGAGACGGCAGTTACCTCGAGTGGGAGCAGCATTGATCGAAAACAAAAAAGCCCGCTGTTGAGCGGGCTTTTTGATGCGGTTGTGGTGGCCGCTTAGTTTCGGTTGTCTTCCAAGTCAGCTGCGTCCATCATGGCATTCGAAATGCGGATGGTTGCTGCGCCGCGTGCACGTGACAACAAGGTCGTTTGTTCCGTCAGGTAGTCCGACTTCGCTGCGGCATCGGTGCTGGACGTGGGGGCAATGACCCACACACCGTTGTTGCCCACGATGGGAGCGGAAACGTTCCCCACTGGAATGGCGAAGGCCATGCCGACCACTTCGGGTTCTGGCGATGAGCCTGCTCCGCTGATGGTGGGGAATTTCAACGCAATGTTGGTCGCACTGGCGACAGAGGAGCCCACCGCTGTGGCGATTTCTTCCAATGAACCGGTGGCCATGCGCTCGCTGTAAAGCTCGCCTTTCGCTTCCTTCACAGCGCCGGTGCGCATTTCGTTTTCGACGTACTCAAACAACGGAGCACCCTCTTCGGTGATGCGGTCGAGGTAGCCCACCACGTAGTTCTTATCAACGAGGATGGGGTTGGATACTTCGCCTTCCTCGGCACCGTAGGCCCAGGAAACGAGTTCAGCGGCATTGCGGAGTCCCGATACGGATTTCGCGTTGCGCAACACATCGGTCGCTGTATTTGTCGCGTACCCAGCATCGCCAGCGGCTTGCATGAAGGCTTCGCGTGACGTGGCTTGAATGGCGAATTCGCTGGCCGCGCCATATGATTCGCGAGCTGTGGTCGTAGAAGGCTCGATGACGCGCTCAATGAGGGCCACGCGCACTTGCTCCACCGCGTCGGTGTGCTCCATGACCTCAATCAAGTGAACACCAAATGACGTTTCGACGGCTCCAATTTTGCCGGGCTTGTTTTCGAAGCAGAAATCTTCGAAGGGCTTCACCATACGTCCGCGTGGGAACAAATCGTAGAACCCACCTTTCGACTTGGATCCGGGATCCTCGCTGAAGCGCTCAGCCAAATCCTCAAACGAGGCACCGCGGCGCAGCGCACGCTTCAAGCTGTCGGCACGATCCATCAAGACGGCCATTTCTTCGGCGTCTTGTGGGTTGTCAGCCTTGAGCAAGATGTGGCGGCATGCAGCGCTATCAGGCTCGCTGAAAAACTCCATCACCTTGGCCAATCGGTAGCTCGTCTTCTTTTGGTAAGGACCGATGAGGTCGCCTGCTTTCGCGTCGAAGAAGGTCGCTTCGTTGACATCGGTTTCCACATCGCTCTTGCGCAGAACGGTTGCCGTGAAGGGAGCTTCATTCGTGTTCGCTACGAACAAGCTGTCGCTGTCTTCGGTGTTTTCCCAGACCGTTTTGATCGCAGCCAAGTCGGCTTCGATGGCGGCTGCATCTTCAGCAGAAGCCTGCAATGGAATGCGTGCAAACGTGATGTTACGTCCTGCGTTTTGCTTGTACTGGGCTTCGTCCTTGTGGGCTTTGTAGTAAGCCTTAACGTCGCTATCCGTCACGTTTATTTCGGTCTCATCGATGGAGCTGAATGACTTGAACACGTAGTTGAAGTTCACCTTGCGGTTCGCGCCAGCGTGGTCGTACTTGCCCTCCAGTGAGTTGGAGTAGATGCCAGAAACGACGAGGTTGTCGTACTTCTCGCGGATGCGCTTGGCTACGATGAGGCGCTTGTAGGACATGAAGTCCGCGATTCCGCGGTCAGTGCCCAACATCGCGTCGAAGTTCTGCTGCCAGAATCCCTTGGTTTCTGCATTGGAGTAGAACGCACGGTTCATGTACGGCGAGAATGCCGTACCGAAAAGCATCTCTTCATACTCCTCGTCGCTGACCGTCAAACCCAACGCGTCGAAGTCATCCCCGAGTACGATTTCCGATGTGATGTCGTTCCACACTTCCTCGGCCAATTGATCGCCGCTGAATCCCAGTCGGCGACGCTCTTGAACTTCCATCTGGTACTGCGCACCGGATACGGCCACCCCGTTTACTTCGCCGACGTCGCGGCTTCCGTTTTGGCCAAACAAAGCCATCACTGCGTCATAGGGAACCAAAAACCCGAGCATGCCGATGCCGATCATCACAATCAGCAGGCCTTGTCGGTTTCGAATTTGTTGAATCATTGACATGATAAACGTGTCTTTTTTAAGGTTTGCGAAGATAAGGGAAATCCAATATCTCCGGGCGTTTTTACGTGTTGTGCCTCCTTAAACGGCAAACGTGCCGTTGGGGTTTCAACTGTTTTCCTCCGAAATCACGTGCAGGATGACAGTCTGCACCTTGTTTCCACTCACTTCTTCCACCTCGATGGTGAAGCCGTCGAGTGCCAATGTGTACCCGGCTTCTGGAATGTCTTCGGTGTAGTGGATTACCAGCCCGCCAAGCGTTTCGTAAGCGTCGTTCAACGGCAATTGGAGGTCGAACCGTTCGTTCAGGTCTTCCACGTCGAGGCGCGCCGAGAACCGCCATTTACCCGTGTCTAGCGCCTCTTCAATCAGTTCCTCTTTGTCGTGTTCGTCCTCGATGTCGCCAACCAACTGTTCCATGATGTCCTCCATCGTCAAGATGCCTGACGTGCCTCCAAATTCGTCGACGACGATGGCCAAATGCCGCTTGCGTTGCTTGAAGCGCTTGAGTACATCATCCGCCGGCATTGGTTCAGGCACCACGAACGTCGGATGCAGAATCGTCTTGATGGAGGTCGGGTTCTTGAACAGGTCCTTCGAGTGCACGTACCCGATGGTTTGGTCGATGTCTCCCCGGTAGACGACAATCTTGCTGAGGCCTTTCAAGATGAACAGTTCCCGCACCTCATCAAGGGGCGTTTCCAGGTCCACGGCGACGACCTCGTTTCGTGGGATCAGGCAGTCGCGAGCTAGAACCTTGTTGAACTCCAATGCATTCTGCATGATTTGCAGCTCGTGTTCTAGCTCTTGCTCGGGTTCCATTCGTCCGCTCATTTCGCGGATGAAGTGATCGAGGTCGGTTGCGCCGAGTTGCTCTTCATCCTCATCGCTCCCGGTCGATCGGCCGACGAGTCGGATGGAGAAATTGCTCAGCCCCACGACAAGCAACCCCGGCAAAAGCAGCAAGTAGTGGATGATGACCAGCGGAACCGCAAAAAACTTGAGCCAAAAGTTCGCATTGCTGTGGAAGAGGGCTTTGGGTATGAACTCAGCCACAACCAAGATGACCAACGTCGTGATCAACGTTTGCACCGCCAACACCAAAATTGGTTGCGCGGCTTCCGTCCAGTCGCTTACGCCGAAAAGTCCGTGGCTGACGAGCGCCCCAGATTCCAATCGCCATAACACCAACGCGAGGTTGTTGCCAACCAGTATTGTCTCAATTAAGAGATTGGTACTTGACGATAGTTGGGTAAGGATGCGGCCCTGCCAACTGCTTTTTGAATCCAGTTCGAGTTGCAGGCGGTTCGCCGAAACGAAGGCAATCTCCATTCCGGAAAAGAAAGCGGAGGCGACGAGGGCCAATCCGATGATCAAAAGCGAACTCGAGGGGTCAGGATCCATGGGTCAAGGCTAAAACAAACCTAATCATTCCGCGCGTTACTTCCACGCTCGAGGCGTTGGCGAAAAAAACGGCGGAATCCGTACCATGCTGCAGCCATGGCGGGCAAGACCAGGGATTGCTTCTGTTGCGCCCAACCGTCCTCCCAAATGAAATACCCGGATGCCGCAACGCAGCAAACGATGATGCCAATCCAAAAGCGTTCAGCCATGCGGTTGACACGGTGCAGTTGTTCTTCGTTCATGGTCGTTAAGTCCAGTACAAACCTAACGCAATTCGGTCCCTTCCAACACCATTTCGCCTCGGGGTTTGATGATGCGGTAGCTCTCAAACCGCGCATCCGATTCCAGCCCTTCCCCATAAATAACCCCATCGGCAGTGCGAATCGTCACTGGCCGGTTGGTCCACACCCGGTTCGAATCCTCCGACCACACGAGGTACTCGGTTTCCAATACATCGCCTTCGGCGTTTTCGAGGGTAACGGCGTGCTTCGCAATGAGCCGAAGGTTCTTTTCGTCCAGGGTGGCCCAGTCCGCCGTCATGTGCGCTTCGTGGTTGGTAGCATCTCCGCCGATGAACAATTCGAAGCCGGACCGCACTTCCACGACATCTTCGGATACTTCGGCGTTGCCGCGTTCTTCGCGACGTAGCTCTCCTGCGTGGAGTTCGTGGAGAATTACCCCGCGCTCACTGTACCTGAATGTGCCATTGATGACCGTTTGCACGGGACTTGTTTCGTCCGCTCGGACATCGGAAACATCCGCGTCAGAATTCGCACATCCGAGCAAAAGAAAAGCCGCCCAGCCTGCCATCCAAAAGGAGTTCAGTGCTGAGCGGCTGGAATTTGTTCTTGGTCGGATCACGTCCGGTCAATCAGCGTGTTTAGCGCACGCGAATGGTGGTTGATTCGCCTGCACATGGACATCCGCCAATGGATGGAATGGTGATGGCGTCTCCCGTGGACTTGCCCACCGCGAAAATCTCATCAACGCTAGGGAACTGTTTGCTGTTCGCGTTGAGTTTTTTCTGCGCTGTGGCTTTGATGTCTTCGTCGCCTCGGCTGATTGCCATGCTGTAGTAATCGCAGGCACGCAAGTAGGCCAAGCGGCTGCCCAAGGCGCCGTCATCGCATTGCTTGGCTGCGCCGGCAATGGCATCGCCGATGAGCATGTAGGCCTCGGCACTTTCCGGATTGTTAGCGAGTACTTTCTGGGCGTACGAACGCGCCGTGCTGGATTTGCCCAAGAACGAAGCGATCTTCCCTGCTTTCAAGAGGTACGACTCCAGTTCAGCACAATCCACGCAGAGTTCCACGGCTTCTTCCATGTATGCGAACGCTTCTGCAAAGTTCTCCACCTTGGCTTGCTCGTTACCGATGGCGTAGGCAGAGGGGTGGCTGGGGGTCTGGTTGTGGACGTCGATGGCAACGGGCAGATACAGGTCGTTGTCGGTGCAATCCTTCTGGTTCAGGAGCCGCAACACCTTTTTCTTCAAATCAAAGTTGGCGGAGTCTGCGGCGACCTTTTCGCTCAAGACGGGCACCATGTCCTCGCACTTGGCAATGGCAATGAACACTTCGTCGATGTTGCCCTTGGCCTTCTCGTACTTGCCCAGTGTTTTGGTATCAGAGGAGTCGACTTTCGCGATGCTGGTGTCGATGTAATCCATCAGGGTGAGGTACTCGGTCAGCATTTCGCCCAATTTCGCTTGTGCCGTATCTCCCTCCATGGCTTTCATGGCATAGAAAGAAGTGACGTAGTAGGTGCTCAAGGTCGCTGGTGAAGAAGCGGCGCCCAAGCAGTCAATGCTCTCTTTGAACATGGCGTTCGCCTCGGCCGCTCCGGCTTTTTTGTTGATGCGATAGTAGTCAGATGCTTTGCGCGCCAAGATTTGGCAACGGTTGTTTGGTCGCTTACTCGTGCTCGGGAACAGCTCCATGCGCTGGTCGTACAACAGGAAAATGCTGTCCTGGATCGCTTGGATGCGCGCTTCGTCTTCCGTCTTTTTGAGTTCGTTTTTCAAGAAGCGGACACCATCGCTGTACATGCCCTCACGTGCTGTTGGAGGACACACGTCGCACGCCTTTTTCCATTGGATGTAGGCTTCATCGTAGTTCTTCTGCTTTTTGTAGCTGACGTAAACGCTGATGGCTTCCTTGCACAGGATTTGTTGTTCCTCTGTCTCTCCATAGCGGTCTTGAGCGCTAGCCAACGCGGGCGCCAAAATCAGCAATGCTAAAATTCCGCGAACGATCAATTTCATGGTGTTGGTTTTTTCAATCATATAATCTTGGTATCAGCCAATTGTTCTTGAAGAAGGGCATCAGGGAGACGCCGAAGTGAAACCGGATGAACGTTTCCTCCAATGCACCCGCTTGCGTGGAACGTTCTCCAAGTTCCGTGCCGAAATGCAATCGGCTCAGGGAACGGCTTCCAACCAAGGGCAGGGTGAAACCTCCGGTGATGGCCTGGGTTTGAACCTGGTGGCCATCCACGGCATAGGGCTGAAGCTGGCGGTTCAAGCCAAACCGGTATGTCGCCTTGCCCCACGTTGGGTGGCGTTGTTCGGGGTTGCCGGGGTTGAATTGGAGCCCGAGGTGCATGGATTCGGAGGCCATCCATTCGACGCCATCGGATTGCATTTCTGGCGCAAAATCCGGCGCGACTTGATCCCATGCTGTCGTTTTGTATTCCACTCCTGCTGCGATGCGCATCCCGTCGCCACGGTCGAAGTGGAGGCTGCTCCCGAAGCTGAGGCTACGCGGCATCCGTGCGCGGTAGTCAAGGCGCTCGCTGTAGAAAGCGGTATCCAGTGGGACGGGAATGCCACCCAGGGTCTGGGTCGTCTCGTCGATGCTCACCAACGAGCTGTGCAGGTTGGTAGACGGGGTAAAGACACCGCCCATGCGCAGGGAAATGCTTTGCTCAAAATCGCCGCGGTCGTTGTACTGCACGTGCAGCAGTTGGTCGTACACCATCCCAGCATTGACGGTAACGCTGCGGTGCTGTGCCGTGAACCGGTTGCGGTGGTCGAGGAAGGTTGGGTCGATGATGTCGAGGGTCGAGGTTCGACTGATTTGACCAAAGAGGTAATGCGTTTGAATACCCATGTGAAGGGCATTGCTTTGGATGCGAATGCTGTCGCTACCGGCCTGTACGAACTTGGATCCTTTGAAGACCCGGGCCCATCCAATGTTCAGGGCACTCAGCCCGCCATCGCCCTCGTATCGCTCATTGGCCAATCCGATGCCAGTATAGGTGTCGCTTCGGGAAATGGTGTATCCGGAATTGCTGTAAGGTGACAGGTTGAGGATGAGCGCGTTTTTGCCGTTGTTGCGTTTGATGACGATGCCGAAGGGACCGGGAGAGCCAAATGCCGCAGAGGCGGATGCATCGCCTTGCTTCAATTGCATTTGGTTTCCGATGCCCGAGGCTTGGAACGTGGTCTGGTTGAGGTAGGTCGCCGAAGCCGGGTTGTTGGGCTGGAATTGGTAGCCGTTGAGCAGGGTGGTTTCCATCCCGCCCAATCCTGCATATGCTGGAGGCTGCAGCTGTCCAATCAATCCGAAACCGTAGCGCGAGTAGGGCGAGAGCTCGGATTGTTGAGCAGTTCCCTCGATGGAGAAAAGCATCGCCACCCCGAGGGCCGCTAGGGCCAGCCGTCCGAACTTCGGGTCATTGGATGGGGTGGGATTAGTCATGATTCAGCATGCGATTCAACAAGTGGAGATAGCCCTTCCACGTGAGGTTTGGGTCGGCAAAAGTCGGTAAGTCCGCTTGGAGTTGCAAGAATTTCGCATCTCCACCGGTTAATGCAACGCGAATGGAAGGGATTTCGTTTTGGAACCGGCGAATGCGCTCGGTCAATTCAGCCTGTGCGCCCCCCACCGCTCCAGCGAGGAGTGATGCTACTGTGTCGTCTCCCACGTCCAAGCCAATCCCTCCGGCGGCTTGTTCCCTCCAGTCTTCTGGGTAGGGTAAACTCGCCGTCCCAGCGAACATGGCGCGAAGCCGCAGATCGATGCCGGGGGCAATGGACCCCCCGCAGAATGTTCCCCCTTCCAGCAAGTCAGCGGTGATGCACGTACCGGCATCGATGATCAGCCAATCGGCTTGCGCGTCTTCGGCCACAGCCCCCGCCGCATTGGCAATGCGGTCCAATCCCAACGTCTGCATCGAATGGTACGATGATGGGAAGGGAATACCTTCAGCACTTTCAAGGTGCACCACGCTGTCTGGTTGCTTGGCCTTGAGTGCCTCCACCCATTCGCTCCACTGCTCGGCCATGGGACCGGTGGCAGCAATGAGCCATTGTGCGTCTTCGTTCCACTCTTGCAATGATTCCCACGCCGCCTCGTCTTGCAACAAGCCTGCAAATTCACCGTCGACGAACCGGGCCCATTTGACTCGGGTGTTGCCAAAATCAAGGATGCATGCTCGGCTCATGGTACTGTTGCTGATTCGGTCCACGCCAACGTCTCAATCAGGTGGACGATGTCCTGTTGAATGTGCGCGAGCGAGGGCTGGAGGCTATCGGGATTTGGTGCGTGGTCGAAATAAAGGCTGCCGCGCAAGAAATGCGTCGTGCTGTCCGTGGCAAAAAATTGGATGGGGCTGGCCACAGGGCCTTGCAAGTTGTACAACACCCCACTCACGTGTCGCTCAGGAAAGTCAAACTGCTGAGTACGGATTCCCGCGGCCTTCATTTCATGGGAAAACACCATCTGATGCGCATCCTCAAGCAGCGAGGCGAATTGTGCTTCATCGGATACCGGCATCAAGGTGCAATGGAGTTTGGCGGAAAACCTTGGAACGGCGCAATTGAACCAGCAAATACCTGCTTCCGGAGCACCGCGTTCGATGCGCTCGATTTTGCTGTAAACGGGCACTTCAAATGAGACACCACACGGGTGCGTATATGGTGCGTATTCGAAGGCTGGGAATTCAATTCGGTGGTACCCCCGTGGTTTGGGGACCGGCGTATCGTCGCAACTGACCAGCGCCATCAGCCCGACGGTCAAAACGCACCCGAAACGGAACAGCTTACTCATCAGCGGTGGTTTCAGGAAGAACGAGCTTGACCCGCAGCAGCTTGCGTGGAGTAGCGGCATCGATTTTCATTTCAACGCCCTCGAAGGCCATGCCTTCACCGTTGCGCAAGATGCGGCCCGCTTGTTCGGTGATGAATCCACCGAGGGTGTCGCTCTCTCCTTTCGCAGCTTCCCATGGTTCATCGGGAATGCCCAGAATGCGGTAGACGTCGATGAGTGCGGTTTTGGCTTCAATGATGAACGTGCGTTCGTCCAACCGGGAATAAGCGATTTCTTCTGCATCGAATTCGTCCGCGATCTCGCCGACAATTTCTTCCATGATGTCCTCTAGGGTGATGATGCCGCTGGTCCCCCCGTACTCGTCCACGACGATGGCCAGGTGCGTTTTCCGTTCCTGGAATTCGCGCATCAGGTCGTCGATCTTTTTGTTTTCCGGGACGAAGTAAACGGGGCGGATGAGCTCCATCCAGGCGACATCCGATTCGGTCAAATGAGGAAGCAGGTCTTTGATGTGGAGGATGCCGACGATTTCATCCTGCGACCCACTGTGAACGGGGATGCGGGAGTAGCCGGATTCGACGATTTGGGCACGGAGCTGTTCCCATTGCTCTTCCGAACTCACGGACTCCATGTCGGTCCGGGCGGTCATAACTTGCTTGGCATCC
This sequence comes from uncultured Flavobacteriales bacterium, assembly GCA_938003665.1. Classification (GTDB taxonomy): domain Bacteria; phylum Bacteroidota; class Bacteroidia; order Flavobacteriales_D; family Sanyastnellaceae; genus UA16. The sequence goes on along the minus strand of CALKYI010000067.1, from coordinate 20,481 downwards.
TTGGTGCCGAGGGCGGCGATGCCCTCAAGGATGCGCTGCTCCTCGTCGGTGCGGTCTTCGTCGGCTGTCAATTGCAGCACCTGCTCCAAGTCGGACGCCGAGAGGTCGGCATTGGGCACGTCCACGCCCTTGCTTACCCAATTTCCAAGTCGAACGAGTGGCTTCCAAACCGGTGCCAGGGCTTGCCGTCCCACGATGAGCGGCCCGGACATGAATTGGGCGAATTGTAAGCGGTTGTTGGTGGCGTAGACCTTGGGAACCACTTCACCGAACAAAACAATGAGAAACGTCACGGCACCCACGTGCAGGGTCCAGTACACCCACGGCTCCAGCGAATTGACAGGAAACAGCCGTTCCATAGCCACCGTGGAGAGCAGGATGATGACGATGTTGGTCAGGTTGTTCAAGACCAAGATGGTCGCCAACAAATGGCGGGGAGCCCGATCGGGGTCGGGTTTTTTGAGCAGGTCAATGACGCGATCTGCCGCGGCGGATTGTTCCGCTTCTCGCGCGGTTTCCAGCTCTTGAATGTCCGCGGGTGTCAAGCTGAAAAACGCCACCTCAGATCCCGATACCAGTGCACTGAGCAACAGCAATCCGGCGATGATGAGGAAGGGCACCCAGGTCGCGGCATCGCCCGCGTCAACGGCGAGAAGGATGGAAAATAAGTCGGGCTCCACGAATCCGTTTTCCGGTTAGAAGGGCAGGTCGTCCGCGCTGTGGGGACCCCGCTCTGCAGGAACAGCAGGTTGCGTCTGCGCCACAGGTTGCGCTTGTTGCGCGGGCTGAGCAGCCGCCTGTGTTGGTTGAGCCGCACCTCCCGATGAATTGGGGCGATCGAGCAACTGCATCACGTCGGCGACGATTTCTGTGGTGTAGCGTTTTTGGCCTTGTTGGTCTTCCCAAGAGCGGGTTTTGATTTTGCCCTCGATGTACACCTGCGATCCCTTGCGCAGGTATTTCTCTGCCGTTTCTGCCATCCCTCGCCAAATGACGATGTTGTGCCATTCAGTTTGTGTGATGCGTTCGCCGGTGTTGCGGTCTTTGTACGTCTCCGACGTTGCCATCGGGAATGAGCAAACGGCCACACCATTCGGGGTGTAGCGCATTTCGGGGTCCTTGCCCAGGTTGCCTACAAGGATTGCTTTATTAATTCCTGCCATCCTTCAAAAGTAACGCACGCTGTGCTAGCGATTGTCCAATGCGAGGCAGGATTTTTCAAGACCCTCCCAACATCGATCAATCGCCCGAGGTCGGGCTTTGGATTCTGCTACTTCCCATGGCATCCATTGTCCTTGCTGGGGGGTGGGTTCGACGTTGATGTGCCAAACGATGAACCGGCATTGAAGTCGGCGGTGTGACAGGATGTGTTCAAATGGCTGGCCCCACACAGTTCGACTTTCAACGGCCGCAGCTGGGAGGTTGACCCCTACAGGCAGCTGATTGGGGAGCTCCGCTGAGGGGGACAATTCTTGGGAGGGAAATTCCCACAGACCGCCCCAAATTCCTGCCGCCGGGCGCTGATGCATCCAGACGTGGGAGCCGTTGGTGACCACATGAAATACCAGCTGGACTGATTTGACTTTGGTCTTGCCCTGTTTGATAGGAGGAATCGGTGTGGCACCGGAATCGGGTTTGGCGTTGAGGCAGGTGGATTCGAGTGGACACTCTGAACAACGAGGGGATGTGGGCTTGCAAATGAGGGCGCCCAATTCCATCACGGCTTGGTTGTGGGTTCCGGCATCGGTTGGATGGATCCACTCTGCAGCAAACGCCTCTACCTGTTTTCGTCCAATGGGCCGGTCGATGGGATCCTGGATGTCTCGGTACCGGCTGATGACGCGGAGTACGTTGCCATCGACGGCGGCCACGGGTTCGTTGAAGCAGATGGATGCAATGGCGGCAGCTGTGTAAGGCCCCACACCAGGGATGGTCCGCCATTCTGCTGCCGTTTCCGGAAATACACCTCCACGTTCAAACGCAATGGTTTGTGCCGCGCGGTGAAGGTTGCGCGCACGGCTGTAGTACCCAAGTCCTTGCCACGCCTTGAGGACGTCATCCAACGGCGCTTCAGCGAGGGCGCGGACATCGGTCCATGTGTTGATGAAGGTGTTCCAGTACTTCAGCCCTTGGTCAATGCGGGTCTGTTGCATAATGATTTCGCAGAGCCACACTGCGTAGGGGTGCGGCGTTTCTCGCCAGGGCAGCGCTCGATGGTTGGCTCCATACCACGCGATGAGCGCGCGTCGCCCTTCCGCCCAATTGGCTGCGTTCGTGCCTTCCAATTTCTCTTGCATCACCCTTTCGTTTTCAGCAGAATAGCCCTATTTTTGCACCCCTTTTTTGGGGATAACCACAGTTGTAACAGAGAGACAAACCTAGGAAGTAAGATGACCAAAGCGGATATCGTAAACCGGATTGCAGAGGAGACCGGTATGGAAAAACACGACGTTCAATCAACGGTAGAGGCGTTCATGCGCTCAGTACGTGATAGTTTGGAAGGAGGTGAAAATGTGTACTTGCGCGGCTTCGGAAGTTTTGTCATCAAGACGCGTGCGGCCAAAACGGGCCGAAACATTTTGGCCAAAAAGTCCATCCAGATCCCCGCGCACAACATTCCCTCGTTCAAGCCAGCGAAGGATTTTGTCGAGAACGTAAAGACGCAAGTCAAAGTCGACTAAGACCATGAATCGCCAGACGGGTATCGGTTTGACCATTGCAGTGGGGGTGGCCTTGGTGGCCATCGTGCTGTGGTTGCCGCGCAAGTCCGCAGATGCGGAGCAGCTCACAGCGCTGCCCACAGAAGCGGTTGCGACGGATGATCCCGTCGAAGCGGCCGTACAAAAGGTGTCCGGTGAGAACCCCATGGAGGGCATTCTTGCGTTGCGCGCCCTCGCGGAATCCGACCCGCCGAATGTAGATGCGGTGGTTTGGCTCGGCATTTTCGGCATCCAAAGCGGCCAACTGGACAAGGCGCGTGAGCGCTTCTCGGAGGCCCTCACCTTGGAGCCAGGTCACCTTGAGGCCACATGGCAATTGGCGATGTTGGACATGGAAGAAGGCGCCTACGACCGTGCGGTTGTGGGCTTTGAGACCGTCATGGGCGAAGATTCGACCTATGCCAACGGCCTCTTCTTTACCGCCCGCTGCTACGAAGCCATGGGCAAAACGGAAGCGGCGCTGATTCGCTACAACGAATACTTACCTTACGCACCGGACACGGTTGTGGCCAACCGCGTACAGGACTTCATCACACGATTAGAATTCGGCACACCTGCCGGAACAAACGAATAAACCCCTTTATCATGCCAAGCGGTAAAAAACGCAAGCGACATAAGATGGCGACCCACAAGCGGAAGAAGCGATTGCGCAAAAATCGTCACAAGAAGAAGTAAGGGTTCGCCGGGGATTTTCCCCGGTGAATGCATTGCTTCTATGCGCTAATCCGATTCCTGCGTGAGCAAAGAATTGGTCATCAACTCCACCTCAGGAAAGGTGGAGATAGCTTTGTTGGAGGACGGGCAGCTCGTTGAGTTGCACCGCGATTCTGGAGACAAAGCCTACTTGGTCGGAGATATATTCTTGGGTCGAGTCAGAAAGGTATTGCCCAGTCTCAACGCCGCTTTTGTCGACGTAGGACACGAGCGAGATGCCTTTTTGCATTACCTGGATTTGGGTCCGCATTACCGGACCCAGCAGAAGTACCTGAAGCGGGCGATGCAAGGCAAGCAGCCGGTGCCGGATTTGGGCAACTTCAAAAAGGAGGCCGAAATTGATAAGAAGGGCAAGATCAAGGACGAGGTTTCGGCTTCTCAAGTGGTGTTGGTCCAGGTAGCCAAGGAGCCCATCAGTTCGAAGGGCCCCCGCTTGACTGCGGAAGTGACGCTGCCCGGACGGTACATCGTCTTGGTGCCCTTCAGCGATAAGGTCTCTTTGTCAGGACGCATCAAGAGCGAGGAAGAGCGAAAACGTTTGAAGCGCCTGATGCAGAGCATTCGTCCTCCCGGTTTCGGCATCATCATCCGTACGGTGGCCGAGAACAAAGGCGCGGCGGATTTGCACGCGGACTTGGAAGACCTGGTGACGCGGTGGGGCATCATGCACAAGAAACTCCGCAATGCGAAGCCCGGAAAGCGGGTCTTGGGCGAGTTGAACAAGACCAACGCCGTTCTGCGGGATGTGCTGACCCCGGATTGCACAGGCATTCGGGTCAATGACGCCAAATTGGGCGATGAGGTCAAGACCTACTTGCAAAGCATTGGTTCCAAGAAGACCGACATGGTTAAAGTCTCTCGGGACAAAGACCTGTTCAACACCTTGTCCATCCACCGCCAGATCAAGGCGACGTTCGGCAAACAAGTCAACCTGCGGAGCGGAGCGTACTTGATCGTCGAACAAACCGAAGCCATGCACGTCATCGACGTGAACAGCGGCGGGCGAAAGGCCGGAGCCAAGGATCAAGAGGAAAACGCCCTGCAAACCAACCTCGAATGCTGCAAAGAGATTGCCCGCATCCTTCGGCTGCGGGACATGGGCGGCATCATCTGCATCGACTTCATCGACATGGCCAAGCGCGAGCACAACAAGGAGCTCACGACGGCGATGAAAGAAGCGATGAAGGGAGACAAGGCCAAGCACAACATCTTGGCACCGAGCCGATTTGGTGTTGTGGAAATGACGCGGCAGCGCGTGCGTCCCGTAGCGGATGTGAAGACTTCTGAGGCGTGCCCGACGTGCCAAGGAACAGGTGCGGTTCAAGCTTCCATCCTCATCACCGACACCATCGAATCGGCCATTCACCAGGCCATTGAAAAGGAGGCACACAAGCGCTTAACCGTGATGATGCACCCCATCATCGAAGCGTACATCAAGCAGGGCTGGTTCAACAGCATCCTGCGTCAGTGGCAACGCACCCACGGCATCAAAATCCACGTCGAGTCCAACTCGTCCATGGAGATTTTGGAATTCCACCTCTACAACGCCGAGGGCGTCGAGTTGGAGTGAGCCTTAGGCTCGGCCTAATTCTTTCGGATAACAGACGAACGACTTCGCCACCGTGCGCATCAGGATTTCCCGGCTCAATTGATCCGAGGCATCCGCGAAATCAGCCTTTGTGCCGTTTTTAAACCGGATGGTGATGCCCCCTGATTCGTACAATTTGTTGTCGATGCGGTCATTGATGACCAGGTATTTAGCCTCCGCCTCGGTGATGCCGTAGTGCGCGGCGGTGCGCTCAACGATGGAGCTCAACTCCTCGCCATCAAAGGCCTCAGGACGGAGGTCGATGCGAAAGAGGTCGCGGTGCACGATGCGGCGGCTGACCTCTCGCAGCACAAAGTCCTCGTGGAACTGCCACACCTTCAGGGCGGCGAGGATGTCGCTGTCATCGAGGAGGCAGAATTGATCAAGGATGGCTTCGTCGGCAAAAAACCGCGTGCGGTCCAACGATTCGTAAATGAAGGTTCGCAAGGCGGGGGAGGCGTGAATTTCCACCCCTTGTTGGGCGAGGTCTTTGGCCCGTTTTAGGGCCGTCATGAGCATGAACTCGGCGCAGAGTACCGTGCGGTGTAGATAGACCTGCCAGTACATCAACCGCCGGGCCATCAGGAATTTTTCAATCGAGTAGATGCCCTTTTCCTCCACCACCAATTCGTTGTCTTCCACCGCGAGCATTTTGATGATGCGTTCGCTGCCGATTTTGCCTTCCGCAACGCCGCTGTAAAAGCTGTCCCGTGCGAGGTAATCCATGCGGTCCATGTCCAGTTGCGACGAGACGAGTTGGTGCAGGAATTTCTTCGGATGGTGGTCGTTGAAAATGGCGATGGCCGTGTCCAATGCCCCATTGAACTCTTCATTCAGGCGGGCCATGATGAGGGTGCTGATGTCCTCGTGATGAACTCCCTTCACGATGCTGTGTTCGAGGGCGTGGCTGAACGGTCCGTGCCCAATGTCGTGGAGCAGGATGGCGGCACACGCGCCTTCCGCCTCGGAATCGCTGATTTCAGTTCCCTTGGCCCGGAGTACCGCAATGGCCTCTTGCATGAGGTGAAGGGCGCCGATGGCGTGATGAAAGCGGTTGTGCACGGCACCGGGATAGACCAGGTGGGAAAGCCCAAGTTGGCTGATCCGTCGCAAACGCTGAACGTAGGGGTGGTCCATGAGGTCAAAACTCAGCGTGTGCTGAATGGTGATGAACCCGTAAACCGGATCGTTCAGGATTTTATGTTTGTTGTGATTCGACATAGAGTCCGGGCATATGAAATGCCGTGTTGGTGCGTTTATTCCCCGCGCAAGTTAACCTGTCGAAAGCGGTAGCGCGTATTTTTGAAGAGACGATTTCATTCATGCAGAGAACTCCACGCATCCTTTGGGCCGACGACGAAATTGATTTGTTGAGGCCGCACCTCTTGTTCCTTGAAGGCAAAGGGTTTCACGTGACGGCGGTCAACAGCGGAGTTGAAGCGCTGGAAAAGCTCGGAGTCGAGGTGTTTGACTTGGTCTTTTTGGATGAGCAAATGCCCGGTTTGAACGGGTTGGAAACCCTCGCCCGCATCAAGGACCAGCGGCCTCATTTGCCGGTCATCATGATCACCAAAAGCGAGGAAGAGCACATCATGGAAGAGGCGATTGGCTCGAAGATCAGCGACTACCTGATCAAGCCGGTCAACCCCAACCAGATCTTGCTCGCCATCAAGAAGAACCTAGACGAGCGCCGCCTCGTGAGCGAAAAGGCCATGTCAGATTACCAGCGTGAATTCCGCGAAATCTCGATGCAGCTGATGGATCGATTGGATGCTTCGGATTGGACGTCCATTTTTCAGCGCTTGGTGCACTGGAAACTTGAATTGGAGCAGTCAGAAGATGCGGGCATGTCGGATGTTTTGGACATGCAGTTCAAGGACGCCAACCGCCAATTTGCCAAGTTCTACGAGTCGAATTACGCGGAGTGGATGGCCGGACCTGGAGAAGAGACCCCAGTTCTTTCGCACCGGTTGTTACCGACCAAATTGCCACGGGTCTGGTCCGAGGCGGGGGACGATCGTCCCGTCTACCTCGTCGTGATCGATAACCTGCGCCTCGACCAATGGAAAATGATCGAGCCGCTGCTTCTGAACCGGTTCCGTGTGGCCCACAACGAAACCTACTTCTCGATGCTTCCAACCGCTACGCAATACGCCCGCAATGCCCTCTTCGCAGGACTTTCTCCGGCGGAGATTGCGCGGGTTTACCCGCAATACTGGATTGGTGAAGACGAAGAGGGGAGCAAGAATAAATTCGAAGGGGAGCTGTTCCAAGCGCTGCTGAAGCGCATGAATTTCAGCGGCAAATCCTCTTACCACAAAATCACCAACCTCGCGGCAGGGAAGAAGATGGTGGACCAGTTTCACCAAACGCACGACAATCAATTGACGGCCGTCGTGTACAACTTCGTCGACATGCTGTCCCATGCCCGCACCGAGATGGAGGTCCTCAAAGAGCTGGCAGAGGATGAGGCGGCCTACCGGTCGTTAACGTTGTCGTGGTTTGAGCACAGCGCCCTGAAGGACCTGTTGAACCTGATGGCCGAACGCGGAGCGCGCGTCATCATCACCACCGATCACGGTACGGTGCGCGTCGCTAACCCGCTCAAGGTAAAAGGGGAGCGCAGCACCAACACCAACCTGCGCTACAAGGTCGGACGGAACCTGGGATACGATGGGGGCGATGTGTTCGCCATTCGCCAACCAGAAGAGGCAGGGTTGCCACGCCCCAACGTGAGCAGCGCGTACATTTTTGCACGGGAAGATGACTTCCTTGTTTACCCCAACAACTACAACCATTTCGCTCAGTACTTCCGGGATACGTTCCAACACGGTGGCATCTCCTTGGAGGAGGTGATCATTCCTTGGGTGGAGTTGGATCCCATTTCATAACGATTCCCATGGCAGAGAACCAATCGCTGCGCCGCGTGTGGGCCTCCGGGCCGTTTGATTTGGAAGGCTTGCCCGCAGCTGCGGAACAATTGATTCCGGCCTTGACGGAGGTGCTTCGACCGGCAGAAGGCGGGTCGATTCCCGCAGGTGTGGTTGCGCTGCAAGGCGAGATGGGCGCGGGAAAAACCACCTTGGTGAAGGCCCTGTGTGCGGCCTGGAATGTCGCAGAGGATGCCGTCAGCCCCACGTTTGGACTGGTTCAATGCTACAAAGGCCAGGACCGGTCGATTTATCACCTCGATTTGTACCGGTTGAAAGACGAGGAAGAAGCGTGGGACCTGGGCCTTACGGAGTACTTTGACGGGGACGGCTTGAATTTTGTCGAGTGGCCGGAGCAGGCACCGGGTGTTCTGCCTGCGGATGCTGTGCTGCTCGAAGTGCGGGTGAACGGCCTGCAGCACGATGGAACCCGTGAGCTTTTCCTGTCCGTACCGCATGAACGCGGGATGTAGTAATTTGTGCAGCGATGAGCGACAACAAGAAACGGATTCAGTCCCTGGCGCGCGAGGCGGCCTTGCTGCCCCAAGAGGAGATGCTCGCGGTTTCCGAACGCACCAGTGAGCTGGTCATTGGCATCCCAAAAGAGGAAAGCTTTCAGGAAAAGCGCGTGGCCTTGGTGCCAGAAGCCGTTGCTTTGCTCGTCGCCCGCGGCCACCAGGTACTTGTCGAGTCCGGCGCCGGAGAACAAGCGCATTACCAAGATTCGGATTACAGCGAGTCGGGTGCCCGCATCGTATACGACCGTCGGCAGGTGTTCCAGACGGGAATGGTCATCAAAGTAGAGCCCCCAACCCTTGAGGAGGTCGGTTTGATGGGAATGGGCCAAACCCTGATCAGCGCATTGCAATGGACCGTCCAATCCGAAGGGGTGCTCGAGGCGCTGGCCAAAAAGAAAACCACGGCGATTGCCTGGGATTTCCTCCAAAACGCGAACGGAATCTTCCCGTTGGTCCGCGCCATGGGTGAAATTGCCGGCAACTCCTCGGTGCTCATCGCCGGTGAATTGCTCGCGGGTCCGGAAGGCAGCGGAACGCTCTTCGGTGGCGTCTCGGGTGTGCGACCGACCGAAGTGGTCGTCATCGGCGCCGGCACAGTGGGTGAGTTCGCGGCACGTGCGGCCATCGGCCTCGGCGCGACGGTCAAGGTGTTTGACAACAGCCCCCACCGCCTCATCCGATTGCAGAATGCGTTGGGACAGCGGCTGTGGACCAGTACCGTTCAACCGTCTGTATTGCAGGAGGCCCTCAAAACGGCCGACGTGGCCATCGGTGCCATCCGCGGCACCGGTCAACGGGCGCCGTTGATCGTGTCCGAACCAATGGTGGCGGGCATGCGCCGCGGAACGGTCATCGTCGACGTCACCATTGACCGCGGCGGCTGCTTCGAAACCAGCCGGGTGACCTCCCACGAACGCCCCACGTTCACAGAACTGGATGTGATTCACTACTGCGTGCCCAACATCCCATCCCGGGTGAGCCGAACCGCTTCGAAAGCCCTGAGCAACATCATGGCGCCTTTGTTGCTGGAATTTGCGGCCGATGGCGGGGTGGATGGAGCCATTCGCAAGAATCCCTTCGCGCGTTCGGGCATCTACATGTTCCAAGGCAATGTGACCCATTCAGGCCTCGCAGAAGAGTCTGGATTGGCCCACAAGGACCTGGATCTCCTGCTAGCGGCGTTCTGATTTTGCGGCCGCGCTTCCGGAAACCACCTTTTTGATTTCGTTCAGCTTCATCAGCGCCTCGACCGGGGTCAGGTTGTCGATGTCCAAGTCGAGGATTTGCTCGCGCACTTGCTCCAAAACGGGGTCGTCGAGTTGGAAAAAGCTGAGCTGCACGTCGGAAGCCATGGGCATGTCTGGAACAGGGACCGCGGGTGTGGACTCGTTGTCCAATTGCTTGCGGCTTGATTCCAGTTGTTTCAGCACCTCCTTGGCCCGACGCAAAATGGGCGTGGGCATCCCAGCCAATTGCGCCACGTTGATGCCGAACGAGTGGTTGCTCCCGCCTTGGGCGAGCTTGCGCAGGAAGATGATTTTGCCGTCCACTTCGCGCACCGTCACATTCAAATTCACCACCCGGTGGAATCGTTCCTGCATGGCGTTGAGTTCGTGGTAGTGGGTGGCAAATAGGGTCAACGCCTTGTGCGGGTGTTCGTGCAGGTATTCGGCAATGGACCAGGCGATGCTGACACCATCGTACGTGCTCGTTCCCCGTCCAATCTCATCCAGCAGCACCAAACTCCGAGGGGTCAGGTTGTTCAGGATGGCGGCGGTCTCGTTCATTTCCACCATAAACGTCGACTCTCCCGAGGAGATGTTGTCTGATGCCCCCACCCGGGTGAAGATGCGGTCGAGGATGCCCAGGTCCGCAGAGGCGGCCGGCACATAGCCGCCCATTTGTGCCATCAGGCAGATCAACGCCGTCTGCCTCAGCAATGCCGACTTACCGGCCATGTTTGGCCCGGTGATCATCAGGATTTGGTTGCTGTCGGGGTGGAGTGTAACGTCGTTGGCGATGTACGGTTCGCCGGGTTTGAGCGCACGTTCAATGACCGGGTGGCGTCCGTTTTTGATTTGAATGCCTTGAGTATCGTTAAGTCGGGGACGCACGTAGTTGTTGTCAATCGCCACTTGAGCGAGGCCCGTGAGGGCGTCCAAAGCGCCCATGACGTGCGCGTTTTGCTGCAGGTCCCCAATGTGCCCTGCAGCGGCTTGAACGAGGTTGTGAAAGCAGGCCAATTCCAATGAAGCGGTGCGCTCTTGCGCATCGAGGATCTTGGCTTCGAGTTCTTTGAGTTCTTCGGTGATGTACCGTTCGGCCTGGGTCAAGGTCTGCTTGCGAATCCACTCCGCCGGCACCTTGTCTTTGTGCGTGTTGCGGACTTCGAGGTAGTAGCCAAACACCTGGTTGTACGCGATCTTGAGCGATGAAATGCCCGTGCGTTCCGTTTCCCGAGCGCAGATGGCGTCGAGCGCATTTTGGGCGTTGCTTTTCAGCGTTCGGAGCTCATCCAATTCAGCGCTCACGCCTTGTTCGATGACTTGGCCTTTTGCGGGGTTAACCGGGGGCTCCTCGACCAATTCCGTGCGCAAGCGCTCGAGCAGTTGGTCGCACGGGGTCAGCCGTTCGAGGTAGGGCAGGAGGGGCGCTTCACCGGCTGAAAGCGCCGCAATGGATTGCACAGCTTCCAACCCCTGTCGGAGTTGCCCCAGTTCTCGCGGATTGATGCGTCCGGTGCTGGCTTTGGAGGCGAGTCGTTCGAGGTCGCCTGTGGATTTAAAAAGCGCTTGGAATCCCGTGCGTAAGTCTTCGTCGCCGTTGAGGCATTCCACAGCGTCCAGGCGCTGGTTGATGCCATCGACTTCGGTCAAGGGCATGATCAGCCACCGGCGCAGCATGCGCGCACCCATGGGCGATCCGGTTCGGTCGATGGTCTGGGCCAACGAAGTGCCGTCGCTGTGGTTGGGCTGAACGAGCTCGAGGTTGCGGATGGTGAACCGGTCCATCCACAACGTGCCGTCTTCGCGCAGGGTGCGGATGGTGCGGACGTGCTTGGGCCGGTCGTGTTTGGCGTGGTCGAGGTAGTGCAGAACTGCCCCGGCCGTGAGCAAGGCCAAAGGCCTTGCATCGAGTTGGAACCCTTTGAGGGATTTGTTGTCGAATTGCTTTTGGATGCGCTCTTGGGCGTAATCCGGTTTGAACACCCAATCGTCCAACCGACTCAAGTGCCAGTCGTTGCCAAATGTTTCGGCGAAAGCCGAGGCCTGGTTTTTCAGAACCAACACTTCCGCAGGCTGGTGCGCGCGAAGCAACCGGTCAATGAGTGCTTCATCGCCTTCGGCCGTGGCAAAGTCTCCGGTCGAAATGTCGAGGAGCGCCAGGCCATAGCCCGTCTTATCGCCGTGCACGGCTGCGAGGTAGTTGTCGGTCCGGGCATTGAGTACTTGGTCGTGAAAAGCGACCCCAGGAGTGACCAGTTCTGTGACACCGCGTTTGACGATGCCAACTGCCTTTTTAGGGTCTTCGAGTTGATCACAAACGGCAACACGGTGGCCTGCTCGAACCAACCGCGGAAGGTAGGTGTCCAGCGAGTGATGGGGAAAGCCGGCGAGTTCCACTTCGCTCGCACTTCCGTTTCCTCGTTTCGTCAACACGATGTCGAGGACATCGGCCGCTTTGACGGCGTCGTCTCCAAAGGTCTCGTAGAAATCGCCCACTCGAAAAAGGAGCAGCGCTTCAGGGTAATCGGCTTTAACCCGATTGTACTGCTGCATAAGGGGTGTCGCTTTCTTGGCCATGGGGCTTAGGCCACGCGCAACCCGGACTGCTGGTTATCGGTGAAGTGTTTTTCGGCGAATGTGCGGGTGACCGTGAGCTCCTTTTGCTCGGTTCCTGGCAGCTCGAACATGGCATCATTCAGCACGGCTTCCATGATGCTGCGGAGGCCGCGTGCGCCGAGCTTGAATTCAACGGCTTTCTCTACCATGTAATCCAACCCCGAGGCGTCAAACTTGAGGTCAATGCCGTCCATTTTGAACAGCTCGATGTACTGCTTGCACAACGCGTTCTTGGGCTCGGTTAGGATCTGTCGAAGTGCTGATGCGTCTAGTGGATTCAGGTGCGTAAATACCGGGAATCGACCGATGAGTTCCGGAATCAATCCAAAACTCTTCAGGTCAGCGGGTGCGGCGTATTGGAGCAGGTTTTCGTCATCGATGTGGTCTTCATCGTTTTGGTATCCGATGGAAGCGCGGTTGACCCGCCGTTCGATGATTTTTTCGATGCCCGCGAATGCCCCACCGCAGATGAACAGGATGTTCTTCGTGTTGATGGAGATGAGTTTCTGCTCGGGGTGCTTGCGGCCGCCTTGTGGGGGTACGCTCACTTCGGCCCCTTCGAGCAACTTCAGAAGCGCCTGCTGAACACCCTCACCGCTTACGTCCCGCGTGATGGAAGGGTTGTCGCTTTTGCGAGCGATTTTGTCTACTTCATCGATGAAGACGATGCCGCGTTCGGTTTGTTCAACGTTGTAATCTGCCGCTTGGAGCAGCCGTGACAGCACGCTTTCGACGTCCTCCCCCACGTACCCTGCTTCCGTAAGCACCGTGGCGTCAGCAATGCAGAACGGGACGTCGAGCATGCGGGCAATGGTGCGCGCCAGCAAGGTCTTGCCGGTGCCTGTTTCCCCGAGCAAAATCACGTTGGACTTGTCGATTTCGATTTCGCTGTCGTGCGTGGGGTTCAGGATGCGCTTGTAGTGGTTGTACACCGCCACGCTGATGGTCTTTTTGGCTTCCTCTTGGCCAATGACGTAGGTATCGAGGTGCTCCTTGATTTCTTTCGGAAGCTTGAGGGAGAAGGCTGCACCAGCGGGTGCGGCTTTTTTCTCCTCGCGCAAAATGCCATCGGCCTGCTCGATGCAATGGTCACAGATGTGTCCGGTGACGCCCGCAATCAAGACGTCAACGTCTTCTTTGCTGCGCCCGCAGAATGAACAGTGGATGGGGGTATCACTCATCGGGGTGATGCTTATTTGCGTTCGAGAACCTCGTCGATCATGCCGTACTCCTTGGCTTCGGATGCAATCATCCAGTAATCGCGGTCGGAGTCGTTCCACACCTTCTTTTCGGTCTGGCCGCTATGGTGGGAAATGATGGCGTAGAGTTCCTTCTTCAGTTTTTGGATTTCACGGGCGGTGATTTCAATGTCAGAAGCTTGACCGCTCGCTCCTCCAAGGGGCTGGTGAATCATGACCCGGCTGTGCTTCAAGCCCGTTCGCTTTCCAGCAGCACCTGCGCAAAGGAGCACGGCTCCCATGGACGCAGCCATTCCGGTGCAAATCGTGGCGACATCCGGACGGATGTACTGCATGGTGTCGTAGATGCCGAGACCCGCATACACGGAGCCTCCGGGGCTGTTGATGTAAATCTGGATGTCCTTACTCGCATCGGTCGACTCCAAGAAAAGCAATTGGGCCTGGATGATGTTGGCGATGTAATCGTCAATGCCCGTGCCCAAGAAAATGATGCGATCAGCCATCAAACGCGAAAAGACATCCACCTCGCGGAAGGGCATCTGACGCTCTTCAATGACGGTGCGGGTCAGGTTTTCAGGGCCGTAGGCATGCGAGATGTAGTCCCGTACGGTTTGGCTGCTCATGCCGCGGTCTTTGACGGCATACTTGAGGAATTCGTTGCGATCGGTCATGTGATAAAAGTACAGACGTTTCCCATTCTCGGCGCGCGCATTTGCGGCCGATTAGCAATCTTTTGTGAACGGGTGTTCTTGATAAATCACCCCAATGCAACTGCCCCGCCCTTAGCGGACTTCAGCAGCCACTTTCGCAAAGTCCTCGAACGAAACGCTCTTGTCCTTGATGGTGACCCGTGGCTTCAAGTTGTCCACCACTTTGCGCTCGATGATGATGTCCGCAATGCGACGGCGCTCATCGTCGTTGGCGAGTGCGTTCTTGGCAAAGTTGTCGAGCATTTCGCCTTCGAGCGGCATGCCGTATTGAGCGTACTGCGCACCGATGACTTTTTTGGCTTCATCCTCCAGTTCCTCGCCAGTCACGCGCATGTCCGCGTCTTTCATGACGGCTTGTTGAAGCAACTGCCAACGCATCGAGTCAGCGTAGCTGGGGTATTCCTTCTCCAGCTGCTCATCGGTTAGTGGATTCTCATTGTTCATCTGGATCCAACGCTTCAAGAAGGCGTCGGGCATCTGAATCTTCATGTGCTCGATGAGGTCCACAACGAACCGGCGGCGGAAAATGTGCTCCGCATCGCGGTCGAATTGATTCGTCAACTCCTCGGCCACTTTCTCGCGGAAGTCCTTCTCGGTGCTGACCACGTCTTTGCCGAGGACTTTGTCCCAAAGGCTTTGGTCGTTCTCCGCTGGGGTGAGGCGCTTGATTTCTTTGACTTCGAATCGGAATTGGCCCTTCAAGTCGTGGACCTGTTCGTGGGTAATGCCGAGCATCTTTCCGAGGTCATCGTGACCGTGCGATACCTTGTATGGGTCGACATCAAAAGTATCGCCGACTTTCGCGCCGGTCAGGGCCTTGCGGGTTTTTTTGTCGTCGAGGTGTTCGAGTGCGATGTTTGAATCGCTTTCGATGCCGCCTTCGAGGGGCTCGCCGGCATCATTCAGTTGGGTGAAATGGCCGATGAGCAAATCCGTGTCAGAAGCGACTTCCTGTTCACTGATGCTTCCGTGGCGACGGGTGTGGTCGGTTACGGCAGCTTCGATGGCTTTTTTGTCCACCTTGATGACGTGGCGGGTGAACTTGGCGCTGCGTCCAAAGCTCAAGTTGATTTCCGGAGCGAGGCCGATTTCGTAGGCGAAGGTGAAGTTTTCTGGCTTTTCCCAATTTCCCGACGCTTCTGTGCTGGTTTCAGGAATGGGGTTGCCGAGAATTTCAATCTTTTCCTTGGTGATGTAGGCGCTCAGTTCTTCCGAAATGATCTTATTCATTTCATCGGCGAGGACCGGTGCTGCATACTGCTTTCGGATCAAGGCCATGGGCGCTTTTCCTTTCCGGAATCCAGGATACGTGGAGTTCTTGCGGTAGTCGTTGAGGATTTTCTCAACGCGGGATTCGTAGTCCGCAGGTTCGACGGTTACGGTCAGTCGAGCAGTGAGCTCGTCGATGGGGTTGCGATCGATTTGCATAGGCGATGTAAGAAAGCTTGGGGAATGACGTTAGCGTTTGCTGATGGCCTGTGTTCAAGCGTTTTTGGTTCATGCTTTCCGAATGGTGCGGGTGGAGGGACTCGAACCCACACGCCTCGCGGCACTGGATCCTAAATCCAGCGTGTCTACCAATTTCACCACACCCGCCCAGTCAGAAAGGGGTGCAAAGGTAGGAATACGAATATTTCGATGGAACTTGCGGGCGATGAATTTCGGATGCCCTCATCAAAATCGCTTGCGCGCCCTCTTTTTGTGGCTGGCCGGAGCTGCTGCCTTGGTTGCAACAGCGCAAGAAAGCGAGCCCATTCGCATCCAAATCTTGCAAGCGGACGCCATCTTGCGTGACCGCTCGCAACCCGATGTGCAGCGGTTGATTGGAGGGGTTGTCCTCGGGATGGACGAGAGCCGCTTGCGGTGCGATAGCGCCTGGCGGTATGACGATGGAACGTTTCGGACCATGGGCGGCGTTCGGTTAACGGATGGCCCTCAGACACTGCAGGCCGATGAGATGGAACTGAACCCGGAAACCCAGTGGGTGCGTGCAAAATCCAACGCGGACCGTCGCGTGCAGCTGGATGCCGAGGCCGGGCAATTGACGTGTGCCGTTTTGCGGTACCACTTGAAGCGGGAAGTGGCCTTGTTGCCCTCGGGTGGACGATTGCAGGATGCCGGTCGATCGGTCGAGTTTCAACGCGGGCAGTACAGAGCCAAGGAGGCTTTGCTCATGCTCGGAGGTGCGGTGCACATGGACAATGCGGACTATACCTTGGACTCCGACAGTTTGCATTGGCGCGAGGAAGTGGATGAATTTTCGTTTCACGGTCCGAGTCACCTGCGCACAACAGATGAACGGTTCGAATTGCGGTGCAGCAGCGGCGAGTTTGATGTGGAGAACGAGTCGGGTTGGTTTGGAGGCGTCGGCGCTCCTGGTGTACGATTGCGCAATGACGAGGTGTGGCTCGAGGCCGACAGCGTGCACCTTCCGCCGGACACCTTGCTCCCCGCCACTGCAGTAGGTGATGTGGACATCACGGATACCTTGGAGCATTGGACATTGTCAGGGCATTACGCGGAACGCTTGGACCGCGGGGAAGACTTCGACGTGTGGGTGGCCGGGAAGCCTGAGCGGCGCGCTTGTTGGATCGATGCGGCCGAGGAAGACACCCTGAAATTGGTTGCAGATACCATTTCGGTCGTTGGTGGAATGACGACGGTATGGCCAGCCGTTGAGTTGAGCCAAGGCGATGCGGCAGCCTCCTGCGATACGCTTATTTGGGACACCGATGCAGACCGCGTTCAATTGTTGCAGCGGCCAAAAATGTGGATGGAAGGCTGGTTGCTACAGTCCGATTCGTTGGAGTGGACCGTAGAGGATAATCGACCTGAATCGCTCCGGGCAGCGGGTCACGCCAGCTTGATGATGCCTGTGGACAGTGGGATGTGTTACCAGCAAATTGCCGGTCGGGAAATCACCGGGCGGTTTGCCTCGAACACGCTGAATGCTGTTTGGGTCAATGGGAACGCGCAGTCGGTCTATTTCGATAGCGAGGCCGATGAGCCGTGCGGTGAATTCAACCAGTCGCTGTGCAGCAAGATGCGGATGGACTTTAACGACGGTGCAGTCCAACGCATTGTTTTGCTGGATCGCCCGGAAGGGCAATGGAAATCCGGTGATGCTGACGCTCCAGTTCTCGAGGGGTTGAACTGGGTGAGCGCGCCAGCTGTAAAACGCGAGTAGCCGTTCCTGCATTTCGTGCCTTGAGTTGATGTCATCATGCCAACTTGCCGCCTCGGATGGGGGGATTGATGCAAGGGGTGATGGGGTTGGTGATGGCGGTTGCTTGGCCGGTGGTCGTTCTGGGACAGCAACCGGGTTGGATGCTGGAGGTGCCTTGGATCCAATCTCGATTTGCGCGGGTGCAATCGTGGAGTGCGGGGGGGACAGTCTCCTTCAACTACGGAGGGCACCTGAGTGAGCCTTGGTCCTTGGCTATGGGCTTCACCCAAATAGGGACATTCAGCCGGTTGTCCGTTTGCGCCGGTCCACAGGTCCGGCTATCACCTCATGTCTCTGCTCAAGTGCGAATGGGCGGCTTAGCTCAACGGTGGCTGCTGACCGGGGATGTCCGAGGGACGTTACGTCCCAACCTGCATGTGTCCCTGCGAGGGGACGGCAAAAACGGGCAAGCTTTCATACTCGGCATGTCATTTGTTCCGGAAGGTCGTGTGCCCCAGGTTCAAGCCCGAGAAGAGTTGATGGTTCGGTTGCAGGGCATTGCCGAGCGCAATGAACAAAAGGTGCAAGCCCGGTGCACGTGGACTTCCGCTGGTGTTGCATTGGAATGGCAGTGGTTGGCCCGCTTGGATGCCTACTCGCACGTAGGACTCATTTGGCGCATGCTGCCGGGATTCATGGGTGTCCTTGGTAGCCGAGAATGGGGGGTGTACCGCTGGTCTTTTGGAATCCTCTATGGGGTGCGTCACCAAGGGATGTGCTTGGCATTGGGGATGGAAGCGTGCTGAAGGTGAAACCCGTACGACTGATTCTATGGATGCTGATCGGAGTCCCTTCCAATCCGCTGCACGCGCAGTTGGAGGAATTGGGTGCCGCATTGACTGAACAGGTGAATTTGGGGTGGCTGAGCGGGCAAGAACGACTTCGCATTTTGGACCACGTAGAGCGAACAGGATTCCCCATCGCCATCGAGGAGGCTTGGGCCATTGAGGGGCTGACCCAAGGAGCCGCGCGCGCTTTGATGCAGAGCCAGGCTTGGCAACACTTGGTGCAGGAAGTGCACCACACTACGCGCAACAGAAGTCCTTCGGCAGAAGTCCGGCTCGGCCGCGGTCAAGCGCTTCATTCGATCCGCCTGCGGAATCCGGGAAAATGGGGGGTGCGCTGGGATCAGGAAGCAGAGTCAATATCGGGTTATATGCAGATGCCAGGACGCAGATGTCGATGGCAAGCGCTGGCCGGGGGGCATCGGTTGGGATGGGGCAACCGCACCCTGATGAGGGAAGGAGCGCTGTTTGCTGGTTTGGACGCCCCTTCATTTGCATTGCCGGTCCAGTATGGATTTGCACCGATGTGGGGGCCGGCAGTGCAGGGTGCTCGGAACGGGGTGGCATTGCACCGCGACGGGCCAGTCGCAACCACATTGAGCATCGATGTTCGCGAGCGAAACGTTGCAGCGGTCGTGAGCCGCGGAGGCCAGTCGGGCATCATCGCCCACTTCACGGGGATGCAACCGGCAGTGACCGCATTTGCACAGAGACTATCGGGCGTGAGTCACTGGATTTCCGAGCTAGGTCGTGTGCGCGATGGGTGGGCGTGGAGTGGTGCTTGCCAATGGGTGCGCCACCGCCACCGCGAGGCTCGGATGCGATTCGAAGCCTTCAAGCCCAACGGCTCGCCCCGACTGGAATGGGAGGCTTCAGCAGGGGGCCAATGGGAAGCATTTGATTGCCTCCTCAGATGGCACGTTTCGTGGAGCAACCGAGACGAAGTGCATCCTTTATGGGTCAAATGCCGGAGGGAATGGCCGGAGGGGAAGGCCATCGAGGTGCACTGGCGCGCAGCGCAAACCGAGGGACCGGACGCGCGATCGAGCCAACGGCTGGAATTTCGCGGGCATTGGAAATCGGATCCACTGGTCCTTCGTTTCACAGTGGTGCCGTTTGCCGACGAAGGAGGACCGGGAGCGATGAGCGCCTTCATGTCCCATCGATTTGGCGCTTGGCGTTTTAAACAAAGCGTGACGGTCTGGACGTTGGATTCCGGTCGACGAGCCTACATTCCAGAGCCATCCTGGACAGGAACTTCGTATCGAATGATTTCCGGTTCCGGGTATCGATTGGCGTCGGTACTCCAACGCAAACACCCTTCTGGATGGACGTGGTTGGTGGGCATGGTGCGTTCCAATCGTCCGGCCGAAGGGGAAATCAGCGGCAATATGTTGACATTGACCTCTGCACAAACTGAATTGAGCTTGTCCATCCGCATGAGCTTGTGACGCTATCTTCGCCAAAAGACTATCGATTTATGGCAACGACTTCTGACATCAAGAACGGCCTCGTGTTGAACCACAACAACGGCCTGTGGCAGATCATTGAATTCCTGCACGTCAAGCCGGGCAAAGGAGCGGCATTCGTTCGGACCAAGCTGAAAAACTTGCAAACAGGCAAGGTGGTTGATCACACCTTCAACGCGGGGGTGAAGATTGACCCCGTGCGGATTGAGACCCGCGAATACCAATACCTCTACAACGACGACCAGAGTTTTTTCTTCATGAACCTCGAGTCGTTTGAGCAGATTCCAATCGAGCGCCATGTGATCAATGCGCCAGAATTCCTGAAGGATGGATTGGTGTGTCAGCTGCAATTTCACGCCGACGAAGAGCGCGTGTTGAGCTGTGACTTGCCGACCCATGTCGAGGCCGAAATCACGTACACCGAGCCCGGCATCAAGGGCGATACGGCTACCAACACCTTGAAGCCGGCAACCACGGATACGGGAGTGGAAATCCGCGTGCCGCTGTTCATTGACATCGGCGACTTTGTGAAAGTCGACACCCGCAACAAAGAGTACGTCGAGCGCGTCAAAAAGTAACCCCATGGCCCACAGCGTCGAACGGCTTGAGCAACGGCTCGAGGTCCAAGATTACAAGCTGAATGCGTTGCTCGATGTGACGCAGGGCATCAACGCGCGCGCCACTGAAGCGGAACTCCTCGAGCAATACCGCGTGACGTTGGCGGAAAACTTGGGCATCCACCGGCTGGTGTTGTACGCGAACGACAACGGCTGGAAATGC
>CALKYI010000066.1 GCA_938003665.1 uncultured Flavobacteriales bacterium | reverse complement strand
AACACAGTGGGCATGGACGAGGCCTTTGCGGAATTTGCCGCAGGTGGAGATTTGATCGTGAATTCTGAGAACGGTGGTTCTTGGTTCACGTTGTTTGGTGATACCCAGGCGCAAGCAGGGGATGACTTGAAAGTGCTAATAGCCCAATTGACAGCTTCGAACGATGCCATTATCACGGGTAACTTCAACATTCAAATCTTCGTCAACGGATCGCAATCCAGCTCTGAGCAATTTGAAGGGATTCCTTTCAGCTCCCAGGAAGGCGCCATTTTTGGTTGCATGGATCCCGATGCGGTGAACTACAACCCTGACGCAACTGAATCTGGAGAGACGTGCATATACCCTTGTGCGCTCGAATTGTCCGTGTCAGAAGTGACATCCAATACCTGTCCTGGCGTTGCCGACGGTGAGGTGGCTGTGACCTCTACAGGAGGTCAATTGGGCGTCTTGTTTGGTATCGACGGAGATACCCCATCTCTCGCAGTTGGTGTTTTCGATGATCTCCTCGGCGGTACGTACACCGTATCAGCATTGGACGGAGCAGGCTGCGAGGCAAGTATCGAAGTTGAAGTGGTTGCCCCCGACGCCATTGTCATCTCTGCGAGCATGACTGAATCGGTTAGCTGCAACGGTGGCTCAGATGCAGTCATTTCAGGATCTTCTTCCGGAGGCACGGGTGCTATGAGCTACAGCTTGTCAGAGACATTTGCAGACAGCAACACCGATTTGTATTTCGGTGACCTCAGTCCGGGGTTGTACACAGTTTATGCGATGGATGAGAACGGCTGCACGTCAGCTTCTGGTGCCATCTCAGTCGCCAACCCACAAGCATTGACAGTTTCTGTTTCCGGCGGTCAGAATGGCATATTGGATGCGACGTGTTCAGACAGTGAGGATGGTACGGTCGTATTGATCACCATCGGTGGTTCAGGAACTTCTGCAGGCATGCAGTTCAGCACAGATGGCGAGAACTTCGCTTCGGGTAACATCCTCAACTTGGGAGGGGGTACGTACACCTTCTACGCCATGGACGTGAACGGTTGCATCAGCGCGTCGGCTAACGAATACACAGTTGGTGCTCCTGATCCCATCGTTATCTCTGGAAACGCCAATGGTATTTTGTGCAACGGTGATACCAACGGCGCCGTCTCCTTCAACGGTGAAGGTGGAAACGGTGGGTTGGTCTTCTCCTTCAATGGTGGAGAAGATGGCGATGTAACATCATTCGGCGATTTGGCTCCTGGTGATTACGTTGTGGTCGCAACGGACGTTGAAGGCTGCATGGCCGAGGCAACGTTCACAGTAGAAGATATTGATGCCGTTGAAGTTACCGCATCATCCATTGCCGTTTCATGTAACGGTGACATGGACGGTTCAGTTGAATTGTCTGCTACGGGCGGAACGAGCCTGTTTGAATACAGTGCAGACGGTTCAGATTACGGATCATCTCCGTTGTTTGTCGGACTTTCTGCTGGAACCTACACGTACTATGCGCAGGATTCAAACGGCTGCTCTGCTTCTGTTGAGGCAACAGTGGAAGAACCAGACGTGCTGAGCGTTACCGGGGTGATTACAAATGACAGTGGCATTGGTGACGGTGCGCTCGACATCACGGTCGAAGGCGGTAACGGTGGCTACTCCTTCGCTTGGAGCGGTCCTGATAATTTCACCAGTGCAGATGAAGATTTGACCGGCATTGTTGCGGGTGAGTACACCGTGACAGTTACCGATGCGAATGGATGTGAAGTGACCTAGACCTTCGGAGTTCCCGTTGGAATTGGCGAATTCACGTTCTTGCAATCAATTGCCGTGAGCCCGAACCCCAGCATGGGATTATTCAATGTCAACTTGGAAGGCGCCGCCGGTGAAGACGTGGTGCTCAACGTATACGACGCGCAAGCACGTGTGGTGTGGTCCAACACCTTGAGCCAGGCTTGGGGTTCTGTTCAGTCTACTATTGACTTGGGCGGAATGGCCGCAGGCGTTTACCAACTCGAGTTGGTTGCCAATGGCAGTCGACAGACGGTCCAGTTGATGAAGCAGTAAATCATCTGCCATCCATACATGAATCGAGAAAGGGAGCTTCGGCTCCCTTTTTTCTTTTCCAACTCTTGACGTAACCGAACGCCCAGGAATCACGTATGACCCTATATCTCTCAATTTTCCAGTTTGATTATGGGTCTTTCTTACCGACTTTTAGGCGTGATTCACGCTTTACTGATCTATTTCTTCACGGGCCTGTCAGCGGCTTTTTCGCAAGGAACCACATTCCTCATTGAGGAATACATGGTGCACGATGGCGTGCAGGGTGTGGCCGAGTTGGCCGGACAAACGACGTACCGTTATTACCTGCAGTTGAGCCATCCGGATGATTTTGTCTCGGCGATTTACGGCGGGGATGAAGCACCAATGGAGTTGAACTTGGAAGAACCCATGTTCAACTCGGCTTTTGCCACGGGACCTACGGCAGGCGGCATCATTCCGCTGGTCGAGAGTTATTTCCCGGAAGTGGCCTACGATAGCTGGGTGACCATAGGGTTGGAAAATGCCCCAAACGGCGGAGGTGAGGTGGATGTGTCCTCCTTGCAAAGTGATACGCAGCCATTCTTACAGAGTTTTGTCGCCGGTTCGGCGTCGGATGGAGAGGGGTTTGTCGTGAACGATGAATTGGGAGGCGCTTGGTATTTATTGACTGGAGCCGCTAATGGCTATGCGGGAGACGATCTGAAGGTGCTTGTGATGCAAGTGACCACAGCGGGCGTGCCGTCTGGCATACTCAATGCGCAGGTGATCCCTGCCGTTGGAGACGCGGATGCGGTGCAAGTGCAGCAAGGCTTTGAGGGCACCGAAGTTTGGGATCTGCTGCCGCCAGCTGTACTCACCGGTTGCACAGATCCTTTGGCGTGCAATTATGATGAATCGGCTACAGAAGACGATGGCAGCTGTGTATACGAGTGCGGTGGATGTACGGACGTCTGGGCCTGCAATTATGATCCCAACGCTGCTTACGATGACGGTTCATGCGATTTTTTGGCGTGCATTGGCTGCACGGATGCATCGGCCTGCAACTACGACCCAGAGGCCATCTACAATGACGGTTCATGTGAATACGTAAGCTGCGAATCGCTGGGCTGCACGAATGCTTCGGCATGCAATTACGATCCGTTGGCTACTGCGGATGATGGTTCTTGTGAATTCACCTCGTGTGCAGGCTGCATGAACCCCGATGCGGACAACTATGACCCTGCTGCGACATTGGACGATGGCGGGTGCATATTCTTGGGCTGCTTGAATCCACTGGCGTGCAATTTTGATCCACAAGCCAACGAGTCAGACGGCACGTGTGAATATGTCAGTTGCATCGGCTGTATGAACCCAGAAGCGTGCAATTTTGATGCATCCTACACACTTTCCGATCCGGCCAGTTGTGTATTCGCTGACGAAGGCTACTCGTGTGAAGGAACCTGCCTCAATGATGTGGATGCCGATGGCGTCTGCGATGAGTTTGAGGTGGCTGGCTGCACGGACGAGACTGCTGAAAACTTCAATGAAGCGGCCACGGATGATGACGGTTCATGCACCTACTTGAT
Source organism: uncultured Flavobacteriales bacterium (assembly GCA_938003665.1). Taxonomy (GTDB): domain Bacteria; phylum Bacteroidota; class Bacteroidia; order Flavobacteriales_D; family Sanyastnellaceae; genus UA16. The sequence continues at coordinate 2,495 of CALKYI010000066.1, read as the reverse complement.
TGCCGGTTGCACCAATCCGTTGGCGTGTAATTTCAATCCAGACGCCACTTCTTCAGATGGGAGCTGTGACTTCGTTTCATGCGTTGGATGCACGATTGAGGGCGCTTGCAATTTCGATGTCGTATTCACGATTGCCGACGACGCCTCGTGTGTTTTTGCCGAAGCGTTTTATACCTGCGAAGGTGATTGCATTGGAGATAACGATGGCGATGGGGTTTGCAATGAATTGGAAATTCCCGGGTGTACCGATGCGGCAGCGTTGAATTTCGATGCCAGCGCAACCGACCTCGACGGTTCCTGCGCCTATCCGGCGGTTTGCAACGACGAAACGGCTTGCAATTACACCCCGTATGAAGCTTACTGCATTGAGATCGAGGCCTATGCTGAACACGATGGGATGGTGGGTACGACCGATTTGTCGGGTTACACCACGTACCGCATCTATGCGCTGTGTGAAAACGAAGACGACTTCGTAAGCGCTGTGGCCGGGGACGACGAATTCTCCACGTTTATCCACACGACTACGTCGTTCTTCCAGCATGAAGCTGGCGGTGTTTTGGGTGAAAGCTCCAATCCGTTGATATTCCCCTTTATTCCAGAGGCAGCTTACGAGTCGTGGGTGACCATTGGCTTGGATGAGGCTGCTTCAAGTGCCAATGGCGAATCAGGAGTGAGCATTTTGGAGGGACTGGACCCTTGGGTCGAGCCTTTTGAAGCGGGCGGTTCTTTGAACATTGCGGATGCCTTGGGTGGCGTGTGGTACATCTTGAATGGGGCGACGAATGGTGTAGCCGGGGAGGACAAAAAGGTATTGCTCGGCCAGTTCACCACTGATGGAAATTTGGACGGCCAACTGTACGTGCAGTTTTTTGAGAATGGGGATGGCATCAATGGTGGTTTCAACAAGCTCATCGGACTGAACGAGGCTTGTGGCCTGCCAGCGTTTGACGCTTGCGAATACCCGGAAGAATTCTACGACTGTGACGGAGTGTGCCTGGAGGATGCCGATGCCGATGGCGTGTGTGATGCATTGGAGGTCGGCGGCTGTACAGATGCCACAGCCAACAACTACGACCCATTGGCGACCGACGACAACGGTACGTGCGATTACTACGTTGATCCATGCGTCGAAGACACCATCGCGCCGTATTTCACGTTCGTTCCTGCCGATTCCACGGTGCAATGCGACCAGCCCATGCCAACCCTTATGGCCATGGCGGAAGACGCCTGTGATGAAACGGTGCAGGTCATGTTCATTGATGGCCCGATTGAATTCGTATTCGATTGCCCCCCGTACAACTACCTGTGCACTCGAACCTTCTATGCTACGGACGATGCAGGCAATACGGCCCAGGCGATTCAAATGATCACGGTTGCTGACACGTTGGCTCCTGTCTTTTTGAATGAGCCGGCTGCCTTGGTTGAAGTAAACGAACAGGAGGGGGAAGAAATCCCCGAGCCGTTCGTGTCGATTCAGGACGCGTGCGATGGCAACGCGCAGTGGGTTTCTGAGGACCTCCTGCTCGAAGTTGTGGGCGATACGGCGACCTATGTGCGAACGTACACGGCTACAGATGCATGTGGCAATGCCGCTGAATTCGAGCAAACCCTTGTTGTCGTGGTGGCTACAGAGGGTTGCACGGACGCCTTGGCATGCAATTACAATGAAGACGCGACCAATGATGATGGTTCGTGCGTTTACCCAGCAGACTATGTGGACTGTTCTGGGGTGTGCCTGAATGATCTGGACGGCGATGGCGTTTGCGATGAATTCGAGGTGGAAGGATGCACAGCTGCCAATGCTTGCAACTACGATTCGCTTGCCTCGGATGATGACGGAAGCTGCGATTTTTTTTTTTTTTTCAACGATGAAATCATTGCTTACGGTTTGGAAATCGATACGGTAGCCGTTCACTCCGAGGGAGACTTGGCGGGCATGACGACGTACCGGTTGTATGTGACCACCGTGGCATCGGATGACTTTGTTTCCGCGGTGTACGGCAATGATGTGGATACGCTGACCATGGCCTCAGATTCGGGATGGTACCAACATCCGTTTGGTTCCCATTTGGCTCAAAACAACGACCCGGCATTCTTCGAGACGTTCCCGAACTTGGCGTACGACAGCTGGGAGACCATCGGCGTGGACGGTCCAACCGTTGGTGGGGAAAACCTCGTGAACACGGTGGGCGCTTCGGGCGCTTCGGGCTGGGTAGCGCAATTTGAGTCCGGCAACGCAGTTGTTATGGACGACGCGGTGGGTGGCTCGTGGTTTATCCTGAACGGAGGAACCAATGGCGTGGCAGGCGATGATTTGCGCGTACTGGTGGCTCAGTTGACAACTGCGGGCACGTTGAGCGGTCAATTGAATGTCCAGGTATTTGAAGGGGGAGACAATGACAACGCTTCGTTGCACACGTTCACATTTGAAGGCACATCGTGGACCAATGAGCCGGTTGTCCAAAACGCTTGCGGTTGCGCGGATGAAGGGGCTT
>CALKYI010000065.1 GCA_938003665.1 uncultured Flavobacteriales bacterium | reverse complement strand
TGGAAGAAGGCCAAGAGCAAATCGCAGAAGCGAAAGAACTCGTAATGGAAAGCGAGGAATTGATTGCTCCTGACGTACTCGACTTGTTCATTCGCAACGTGGATGCTGCACCCGGTGAGTTGCGCTACCGCGACGTCACCGTCGAAGAGAGCTTAGGTCGTGACAACTACCGCCAGGCTGACAACATCGACTACCTCGACGGAGACTTCCAGTCGAGCATCAAGTACAGCGATGAGGAGTTCAACTCTCCGGATAAAAAAGATGAGATGATGTACGGCTATGCCAATACCAGCCTCATCAACAACCGTTCACGCGTCTACAAAGGCGGTGGCTGGAACGACCGTAGCTACTGGCTGAGCCCGGGAACTCGACGCTTCCTCGATGAGGACAAGTCTTCCGCAGCCATCGGTTTCCGATGTGCGATGGACCGCATGGGTTCACAAACACTGAATAGCCAACGCTAACGGTTCATGAACATCCAATTTTGAATTACAAAGAGCCATGCACGCTGTAGGGATTTTTTGTTTTCTGAACTTGACCATCCAGCTTGCGCTATGTTTTCAAAAGACTCCGACCCCCAATTCGAGGCCATTCAGGCGCACTTTGATGCTTCCACCGGTGTCACCACCGACACGCGCGCAGCCGGAGCTGGCCAACTGTTTTTCGCTATGAAAGGTGAGAATTTCAATGGTAATACCTACGCGCAGCAGGCCATCGATGCAGGATGCATCGCTGCTGTCGTGGACGAAAGCGAACGCATACCGGTCGATGATGCACGCTTCATTCTCGTACCCAATGCATTGGAGGCGTTGCAGTCCCTCGCCCGTTGGCACCGCCGCCGCTGGTCCTGCCCCGTCATCGGCTTAACTGGAAGCAATGGCAAGACAACCACCAAAGAACTAATGAAGTGCGTGTTCGAGTCCGCACACTCCCACGTTCATGCCACCGTCGGAAACTTCAACAACCACATCGGTGTACCACTGACCCTGCTGGCTGCTCGAACGGAACCCGACATCGCCATCATTGAAATGGGGGCCAATGCACAACAAGAAATTGCACTGCTCGCACAAATCGCCGAGCCTAATGCCGCCGTGATCACCAACATTGGCCGGGCACATTTGGAGGGGTTTGGTGGTGAAGACGGGGTCATGAAGGGCAAAGGGGAGCTGTTTGATTTCATCCGCAATGAGCGGCCCGGGTGTCCGGTATTCGTCAACGGCAACCACCCCAAACTCATGAAGCTCTCCGAAGGCTTGAATCGCAAAGAATACGGGACACCATTAGCTGCCCCATTTGTCAGCGAGGATCATGCTGAAGATGCCTTCACATGGGTAGGACCTTCGGGTGCCCCACACGGACCGCTGAAGGTGCACATTCAAGGTGAGCACAACCGCGAGAACATCATGACGGCCATCGCCATTGGACTGCACTACGGAGTCACCGAATCAGCGTGTTCGCAGGCCGTCGAATCGTACGAACCCAACAATAACCGGTCGCAGTGGACAACGACCCCGCGCAACCGCATTTTGCTGGATGCATACAACGCCAATCCCTCGAGCATGCGCGCCGCACTCACCTCATTCAAGCGCATGGTCGATGAGGCGCCCGAAGCTGGGACACCGCTTTGCATCTTGGGGGATATGGCTGAGTTGGGTGAGCACACAGCAGCCGCACACCAGGAGATCTTGGCATTTGCCCTTGAGTTGGACCTGTACACCTGGGCGGTGGGGCCCGGATTTGAAAAAGCAGCGAAGGCACATGCAAACGTGCTTGCCTTTACGAGCACAAAGCAAGCCGCTGCCCATTGCAAAGCGACTGCGCTCACCAGCCACCGCATCCTATTAAAAGGATCGCGATCCATTGCACTCGAGGCGCTCGTAGAAGTGCTTTAACCCTTCCACAAGTTATCTTTGCCCCCGATGGATTTTATCAGTGAATTGAAGTGGCGCGGCATGTTGCACGACATGACGCCCGGGTTGGAAGAGCTCCTTTCCAAAGGCAATGCGACAGGGTACGTTGGTTTTGACCCCACGGCTGATTCCCTGCACATCGGCAACCTCGTCCCCGTGATGATGTTGGTGCATTGGCAGCGCTGCGGCCACAACCCGATTGCACTGGTTGGCGGAGCGACAGGCATGGTGGGCGACCCCAGCGGCAAAACTGCCGAGCGGCAACTGCTCGATGTCGAGCGCATCCAGCACAACCTCGAATGCCAAAAAGCACAGCTTGAGCAATTCTTGGACTTCGATGGAGCGCATGCCGCACGCGTGGTCAATAACGCCGATTGGTTCAAGGATTTCCGCTTCCTTGATTTCATTCGCGACGTAGGAAAACACATCACTGTGAACTACATGACCTCTAAAGACAGCGTCAAAAAGCGCTTGGAGACGGGCATGTCGTTCACGGAGTTCAGCTACCAACTGGTCCAAGGGTACGATTTCTACCACCTCTGGAAGAACGAAAACTGCATGGTGCAATTCGGCGGTTCCGACCAATGGGGCAACATCACCACCGGTACGGAATTGATTCGCCGCATGGGAAGCGGCCAGGCCTTTGCTGTAACCGCCCCGTTGATTACCAAGGCGGATGGAAGCAAGTTTGGGAAATCCGAAGGTGGCAATGTGTGGATCGATAAGTCGAAGACCTCGGCGTACAAGTTTTACCAGTACTGGATTAATGCGGCAGATGAGGATGTGTCCAAGTACATCCGCATTTTCACCCTGAAGAGCCAAGAAGAAATCGAATCGCTCGAAGCGGAGCACGCGGAAGACCCCGGACGCCGCATTTTACAGAAGGCGCTAGCGGAAGACATCACCAAGCGCATCCACAGCGAAGCCGACCTGGAAACCGCCATTGCAGCCTCTGCCCTGCTGTTTGGCAAAGCGAGCAAGGAAGCCATCGAAGCCCTGCCTGAAGCGGAGTTTTTGAGCGTGTTTGAAGGTGTCCCACAGGCCACCTTGGGCGTGGATCAGGTCCAATCCGGCCTGCCCATCATTGATTTTCTCTCGGAGCACACCGGATTCTTGGCTTCCAAAGGCGAAGCCCGCCGGGCCTTAAAGGAAAACTCCATCTCCATCAACAAGGTCAAGGTGGATGAAAACACCACCGTCACCGGCGAAGACCTCATCAGCGGCAAGCACATCTTGGTGCAGCGCGGCAAAAAGAACTACTTCCTCGTCAGCTGCGGCTGATCAGTCCTCTACGGTCAGCAGGTTGCACCCGCGCACTTCTGCGTGGTCGAACCGTCCGAGCACCTCGAACGTCCCGTCGGCGTGTTTGCGGCCGATGTCGCTGGTCTCCAGGAACGAACAACTGGCGAGATTCGCCAAGTCCATGATGTGAATGCGGCCTTGTTTGCCAGCAGCGGCCCACGTTCCCGGGTCGTTCATGGAGCCCAGGCGAACGCGCATCCACGGCGGCGCCGTAAACCGCCCGTGGCCCAATGACCAGGCCTGGGACAACAATTCCGTCATGCCATATTCACTGCCGATGGCCGTCGAGGCCACCAACGGCTGAAGTGCAGCGTGCACCTCTTCGCGAATGCGTTCTGGGCCGTGCCCCTTCATCCCACCCGTTTCGAGCAACTGTACCTGCTTATAAGGCTGGTCCAGCTTCGCCTCAGCAGCCCATTTGAGCAATGCGTGCGTCACCCCCATGACGAGCACCTCGTGCCCCTCCTCCACCGCGGCATCAAGTTTTTGTTCAAGGGCCGTCCAATCCTCCATAAAAAACCAGTCCGCCTCTGCTGCTTGACCGCAGCGCCGCATAAAAGCGCGCACCATGTGAATCAACGAAGACTCGGGCCGGTACCCGGGGAGCAGCGCCACGAGCTTTTTGCCGGCAAAGGAGCCTACGCACTGTTCAAACCCAGCTATGGCCACTTCATTGTACCACCCCAAATCATCCACCGGGTGGCGTGAACGGCGTTGCCCTGTGGTGCCCGAGCTCTCAAACACACGGTCCATCGAGGCACCTGCATCGAAGACCGACACCCAATGGGACTGAAAAAACGTCACCGGTAAATGCGGCACATCGCGCGTTGAGGCAACCGATGCCGGATCCACACCGCGCAGCCGAACGAATTCCCCGTACACCGGATTGTGCGCACATTGGAAGCGAAATACCTTCAAGCCAAACGCCTCCCAGTCGCCGCCGTGAGCGATCAAGTCGCGCATTTCCGCGCGCAATTCGGCGAGCAACGTGGCGGTATCGGAGGGTTGATTTTGCATCTTTTCGCGGGGTGCGCTTCGGTACGCGAAGTTGCAGATTCCTTAGCTTTGATGCCAACCGAAACGATGAAAATCGCACCGCACCTTCGAAAGCCTCCCATGCACATCGCTCTGATCGGAGCGCTTTTGCCGCTGTCTGGCTGTTTGCCCGAACCAAACTTTCCCGATGAGCCCATCATCGAGTTCCAGTCGTTCGACCTCAGCGCAGGAGGCGGTCGGGAATTGGTGATCGGATTTTCGGATGGCGACGGCAACGTCGGACTCGGACAGGCAGATACCTTGGCGCCGTTCTGCCCCACGTGCGAATTCCACCAGAACCTCAAATGCGAGTACCAAGAATGGCGAGACACCGCTTGGGTCGAAATTGAACTCAACCCCGATGCGGGCCAAATCCCGTTTTACTACCGCGTACCCCCTGCTGCGCCGACGGGCCAGAACCCGGCACAAAACGGCACCATCAGCATCGACATGAATTCGTGGTTCCTCAACAGCCCCTACGACTCCATGCGGTTCCGAATTACGTTGTATGACCGGGACCTCAACGCCTCCAACGAAGCGTTCACATCTGCAACGCCTAAACCATAAGGCCGAGGCTCTAGAAAAGAAAAAGGCGCCCCCTTCGGAGCGCCTTTCTCGTTCAATGCAGTGGCTAGATTACTCTGGGCAATCTGTACCGAACTGAGACAGGAAGAAGAGCAAGTCAGGCGTACCAACTTGGCCATCTTCGTT
>CALKYI010000064.1 GCA_938003665.1 uncultured Flavobacteriales bacterium | reverse complement strand
AATGAGCACCCGCAAAGCTTCATCAAGGTTCCCCACCGTCGCGGAGATTCCCCAGCACCGGTACTTCGGAGCCACATGGCGAAACCATGCTGACGCCAACTCGATTTGCGTCCCGCGTTTGGTACCCATGAGGTCGTGCCATTCGTCAACCACCATCACGCGCAGATCACCAAATCGCTTTTCAACGCCCTTCATGGCCAACATCACGTGAAGGGATTCCGGCGTCGTAATGAGGATCTGCGGCATCTTTTTGCGTTGATTCGCTTTCTCCTTGCTCGAGGTATCCCCGGTGCGAACACCAACCTCCCAATCCAGCCCCATGCCGTCGACCATGCGCTTAGCGCTGTATTGGATTTCCTTCGTCAAGGCGCGAATGGGCGCAATCCAGATGAGTTGAAGACCGGTCACGCGTTCACCTAAACGTTTGCGTTCCGCCCCTTCGCGCAGAGCGGCCCCGAGCCCGGCGTAGGTTTTGCCGGAACCGGTTGGTGCTTGAATCAAGACCTCCTCTCCTGTTCCATAGGCATCCCATGCGTCACGCTGAAAGTCATGCGGCGACCATCCCTGTTGGGTGAACCACGATTCGAGGGGGCATTCTAGCATTGCAGGTTTGTCTTGCCGCCTGCGCACTGTATCTTCGGCATGTTATTTGGTAATTCCACCTGCATGAAAGCATTACAATTTACTCTTTTGGTTGGTTTAATGTTGCTCCAACCTTTCGCATCGTTTGGCCAGCGCTACGGCGATGAAGACGAAGCGCCTTTGATTCCCCAGGAAGACTTCGACGAATTGTTGATGTGGATGGTGGATGGGAAGTACGAGAAAGTGCTCTACAAGGCCATTCGCTACACCGAGGACGATGAGACCAAAAAAGAACCCGTGCCGTACGTTTTCATGAGCATGGCATTTTTCAAAATCTCCGAATCCAGCGATGAAGAGTTACTCGAGAAGTACTCGAAGGCCCTGAAAGATGCCTTGAAGTACGCCTCGAAATTTGTCAAAAAAGACAAGGAAAGGGAATACATCGGGGAATACGTGGATTACTTCAATGACCTCCGCCGTGCGACCATGAACCAAGCGGAAATCTATGTCGACGAGGAGAAATTCACGAAGGCCAAATCTTACTACAAGTACTTGTGGACATTGGACCGGGAAGACCCGGGTGCCTGGTTGATGTACGGTTCTGTGTTGTGGAAAGCCAAGTCAGTTCGGGATGCTCAAGAGTCTTGGGACACGGCTGAACAACTCTTGATTGAGTTCGGCGGGAAAGGCCTTGAAGAAGTGCAAGAAGACTTGCTCAAGTACGCTGTCATTTATACATCCGAGATGCTGGCTGACGAGGGCAACCGCACAGATGCTCGCAAGTGGATTGAAGCCACCAACGACCTGTTCGGAACGGACCGTGAAGTCCAAGCCGTACTGCGCTCACTCTAATCCTGAAGCGTCGAGCTACAGCCGACCATAAATCGCTGTAAGCAACCGGGATTCCTTTTCCCAGTTCAATGCAGCTTGCGCTTTTTCTATTCCGCGAATCGCCTGCACCTTCCATGCAGGCGATTTGCTTTCCGCCTCCACCAGCGCAGCATACCATCCTTCGGGGGTGTCGTTGGCCACCCGTGCACCTATGCCGAATTCCTCGATGAGCGCTACGCAATCGGGCAAATCATTGACCAAGACCGGAATGCCCGCCTGAATCGATTCGAACAATTTGTTGGGCAGGCAATACAGGTAGCTCAAGCAAACGGGCTTGACCGAAACCAACCCCACATCAGCATCGCCCGTGTAATTCAACACCTCCTCGTAAGGCACCGCCGGCTGAAAATGCACGTTGGCATTCTGGCGCACTGATTCCATGACTTGCGGTTCGAGCATGCCGTATCCCATGAATACGAGGTGAATCCGGCTGCCGTTCAATTGCGGCGCCATGGCCAGCAAGGTTTCGATGCCGCGGTTAATGGTCAACGCACCTTGGTAGATGGCTACGAAATCGTCCGATTGCAAGCCCAAATTCGTCCGCAACGGATGCGTTGCAGCATCGCCTGAGCGCGCGTTGGGAACATTGCGCACCAGTGAAATACGGCGCATGCCTTGTTCATTGTAGCGCGCTTCATAGGCAGCCTGGATCGAAGGGCTCACGACGATCACTTCCTCCGCTTTCTTGATCTGCCGGGTTTCCATGCGCCTAACGGCTTTGCTCAACCAAGAAGGCTTTCCATTGCGTTCCGATTCGAATTCATGGCAATCATAGACCAACTTCAACTTCGACCGCATCCGCTTGGCCAGCAGGCCCATACCAAACGCCTCGGCATCGTTGCAATGCCAAGCATCGGCCTTTCGGTAGGTCAAGGCGATGCGCAAAGCCAATTCCGCCCACTTGAACGGAGCCAGCACCCGAAATCCAGGAATGTAGATGCGCACCCGTTCAATGCGAAATCCCGCAGGGTGCTGTTCCACCCTTGGCAATTGGTTGCGGTGCAACGCGACGACCGTGACCTCGTGCCCGGCCTCCACCAAAGCAATGGACGTCTTCAAAACCCGGTTGTCCCGGGTGAAGTCATTCAGTACGACGTTGGCTATTTTCATCAACGCGCCTTCAATCTTGCTTCAAAGGCCGATCGCCCGCGGCGTACATGCGCTCAATGATGTCAACCACCTTGAGCCCCTCGAGCGCGTTGGTGGTGATTTCTCCTGCTCCACTCAGAGCGGCATGGATGTTATCGAAGATGTAGCCGTGATTGGCCGCTGACCCTTTGTAGTGGCCGTAGTCGTTGGCGGGATTCGACGGGGGAAGTTCAGGCATGGTGTACCCGGCGATGTCGCACGTCTCCACTTCATTCATGTATTGTCCGCCGACCTTGATGGTGCCCTTTTCGCCGATGACAGTCACCGAAGATTCGAAATTTTGATTGGCCACCGCCGTGGAGAAGTTGAACATCCCCAATGCGTTGTGATTGACGAACTCGAAGGTCACTACACCTGAGTCCTCGAAATCTGTGTTGTGCTGGTGGGTAAAATCCTCGAAGCGGCTCTGTATATGGTGGATGTCACCGAAGACCCAATACATCAAGTCAATGAAGTGACTGAATTGCGTGAACAGGGTTCCGCCATCCAAGTCCTTGGTGCCTTTCCATGGAATCTTGCCGTAATAGCGGTCGTCTCGGTTCCAATAGCACTGCACCTGAACCATGTGAATGGCTCCCATGGTCCCGCTTTGAATCACATCGCGCAACCAGACCGAAGGCGGAGAGTAGCGGTTTTGCATGACGCAGAACACCTGTTTGCCTTTCGCCAATGCGGCATGAAGCACCGCCTCGCCATCTGCCCGCGTCAGCGCCATGGGCTTCTCGATCACCACATGGCAGTTGCTAGAAATGGCATCAATCGCCTGCTGGGCATGGAAGCCATTGGGCGTGCATACGCACACCACATCCAATTCCGGATGTGCTTCCAACATCGCTTTGTGGTCGCTGTAGTGCGGTACATCTCCATCGACTCCACACGCTTCTTTCGAACGGATGTCCGCGAAGGCCACCAAGCTAAACCCTTCCTTTCGGCGGATCATCTCCATGTGTCGCTTGCCGATATGGCCCGCACCGATGACGCCAAAGTTCACATTATTCATGCCGCGAAATTAGGCCTTAATGACTGGATAATCGTTGGAATCATGTTGTACGTCTGACCGGAGTAAACGGGTTTAAATCGAAGCTAAATTGCACCATGCGAATTGTGAGCCTCGTTCCCAGCTGGACTGAATATGTGGTGGACTTGGGATGCGCCGGGGAGCTTGTTGGCCGCACGAAGTTTTGCGTTCGCGCTGGCGAAGAACTTGAGCGCATCCCCGTCATTGGTGGTACGAAGCGCATTCACCTCGACCGAGTGGAGCAGCTCAAGCCCAACCTCGTGATTGCGAGTAAAGAAGAGAACACCCGAGAGGATGTCGAAGCGTGCCGCGCATTCTCGGACGTACTTGTCACCGATGTGCGCACCATTCCCGATGCTTTTCAAGCCCTCGAAACCATTGGTGAAGCAGTCGAGCAAGCTGCAGCTGGCGCCTCGTGGCGCTCCAACATCGAAAAAGCGTGGGGAGAGCCGAGCGCTGAACATGCTCAAGCACTCTACGCCATCTGGCAAAATCCGCTCATGGTTGCCGGCCACGACACCTACATCCATGCTGCGATGAACTGGTGGGGCATTGGCAACGCGGCGCCGGCCTCGGCGGAAGGACGTTATCCTGAATTGGACGCAGAGCACTTGGATGCACTGGCCGGCACCCCCATCCTACTCGCTTCGGAACCCTACCCTTTTGCATCGAAACATTGCGCGCAATTCGCTTCTGCAGGTCTGCGACCGATGCTCGTGGACGGGGAAGCCTTCAGTTGGTACGGCAGCCGGATGCTTCACACCGTCGATTACTTGAAGGCCATGCACAAGGCCTTGGGTCAACTGCCACGTTAGTCCGATTTCGAGGACGTTTTGTCAGGTTTAACGCTCGGGTCTGACAAGCATGTCAGGTTGCGGCGATCAGAAGCCAATCGGCACGCTCCTTGACTATACCGAAGCAAATCTTAGAATTCAACACTAGCTATGAGTAAAATCATTGGAATTGATTTGGGTACCACCAACAGCTGCGTCTCCGTCATGGAGGGCAACGAACCTGTGGTCATTACAAACGCGGAAGGAAAGCGCACGACGCCTTCCATCATCGCCTTCATCGACGGCGGTGAGCGCAAGGTGGGCGAACCGGCCAAGCGCCAAGCCATCACCAACCCGCAAAAAACGATTTTCAGCATCAAGCGTTTCATGGGAAGCTCGTTTGATGAAGTGAAAACGGAAATCGGGCGGGTGCCTTACGAGGTGGTGAAAGGCGACAACAACACGCCGCGCGTCAAGATCGACGACCGGTTGTACACACCGCAGGAAATCAGCGCCATGACCCTTCAAAAAATGAAGAAGACGGCGGAAGATTA
>CALKYI010000063.1 GCA_938003665.1 uncultured Flavobacteriales bacterium | reverse complement strand
CGCCTTCGACCGGTGACATTGTCATCAAAACAGTCGCAGCGGGTTCCATTCAACCCCGCCAAGAAATCCTCATCAAGCCGCAAATCTCAGGCATTGTGCGCCGGGTTCAAGTAGAAGCAGGGGAATTGGTGGAATCGGGCCAAGTGCTGGCGGAAGTCATGGTGGTTCCCGATATGGGAGCCCTGAGTAGCGCTGAAACCCGGTTGGAGCGCGCGCGCATCAGCCTGGAAGACGCTGAGACCAACGCTGAAAGGAACCGACTGCTGTTGGAGGATGGCATCATCGCGGCGGCCGATTTCCAACGGTTCGAATTGGCGCGGAAGCAAGCCCAAGAAGAATTCTACGCGGCCGAGGATAATCTGCGCATCATCCAAGACGGTGTGGCAGCGCGAAGCGGTCGCACCTCCAATACCTTGATCACCTCGACCATCGACGGCATGGTGCTCGATGTTCCCGTGAAGAAGGGCAACAGCGTCATCGAAGCGAATAATTTCAACGAGGGCACCACCATCGCAACCGTGGCGGATATGCAGGACCTCATTTTCGTTGGGAAAATTGATGAATCAGAAGTGGAGAAGCTCTCGGTTGGAATGGCCATTGAATTGACTGTGGGAGCGATTGAGGATTTGGTCATCCCGGCAACCCTCGAATACATAAGCCCCAAAGGCATCGAGGAGGCGGGCGCCATCCAATTCGAAATCAAAGCTGCTGTTGGGTTAGAAGAAGATCAGTTCCTGCGGGCCGGTTATTCAGCCAACGCCAACGTGGTGTTGGACGAACGCCGCGGCGCGTTGGTCATGCCGGAGATGCTCGTCCAATACGAGAACGGGAGCACCTTTGTAGAAGTCTTGGTCGGGGAGAACCGCTACGAGCGACGAGATGTCGCACTCGGGCTGTCCGATGGGATTACGGTCGAAATCATCTCAGGGGTGACCTCGGAGGACGCGATCAAGGTCTGGAACCAACCGCAGTATTGAGGTTCACGTTACCGCTGCCTTGCGTACGATGCGTCGCATAAGTCGAGGCGCGAAACGCTTGAGGTAGGCACCGACGATTTCGAAACGTCCGATGAGGACTTCGGGTTTTCGGCGCTCTACGGCACGCACCATTTTGGCCGCGCATTCTTCCGGGGAAAGCCCGGCTCCTGTTTTGGCGTCCATGGTGCCCTGTTGACTGCCATCGCCTACCACGGCGTTCATGCTGATGTTGGTGTGGATGAAACCGGGGCACACCATGGTGACTCCGATGCCATCGTCATGGTGCTCAGCTCGCAGGGACTCAAAAAATCCGTGCAGTGCATGTTTGGCTCCGCAGTATCCGGACCGCAAAGGAGACGAGAACAGCCCCATCAAACTCGTCACAACGACGAATTGACCCGCTTTTCGTTCCACAAAATGGGGCAACAGTGCCTTGGTTAAGGCCAGCGTGCCGAAGTAATCCACCTCCATAACGCGCCGGTCCACCTCCAAGGTGGTCTCCAATACGGTGGAACGTTGGCTGATGCCGCCGCAGTGTACCATCACGTCGATGGTTCCGGCCCATTGTAGTGCTTCTGCCACCTTTCCCGGCAATTGCTCGGATTGGGACAGGTCCAACGGCAAGATGAGGGACCGGGATCGTTGCTCTTCGGTCCATTGATTCGCTACCTCCTGGAGCGCTTCTTTTTTCCGGGAGGACAAGATGACCCGCGCACCAAGTGCCGCCCATCGGTTCGCTGCAGCCCGACCAATGCCGCTGCTGGCGCCCGTGATCCAAACGGTTTTGTTGAGCCAACTCATGCCTTACGCGGCCTCAAATATCGATGTTCGCGTACTTGGCGTTCTCCTCGATGAAGGCACGACGCGGGGGAACCTCGTCGCCCATCAGCATGGAGAATACATGGTCGCAAGCGGCTGCATTTTCAATGGTCACTTGACGCAATGTGCGGTTCTCCGGGTTCAAGGTAGTATCCCACAGCTGTTCCGCATTCATTTCACCGAGACCCTTGTAGCGCTGCACGCCGATACCCGCGTCGCTGCCGGAAGCGCCTTTGAACTGCTCGATGAGGCGGTCGCGCTCGTCGTCGTTCCAGGCATACACCTGACGTGAACCTTTTTTCACCAAGTAGAGGGGTGGCGTGGCGATGTAGACGTACCCACTTTCGATCAACTCCTTCATGTGGCGGAAGAAGAAGGTCAAAATCAGTGTTTCAATGTGGCTACCGTCCACATCCGCGTCACACATGATGACGATTTTGTGGTAGCGGAGCTTGGTTAAATTCAAGGCCCGTTCGTCCTCCTCTGTTCCGAGTGAGACGCCCAACGCTGTGTAGATGTTCTTGATTTCTTCGTTCTCGAAGATCTTGTGGTGCATGGCCTTCTCCACGTTGAGGATTTTACCGCGAAGCGGCATGATCGCTTGGTTGTTCCGGTCTCGGCCTTGCTTCGCGGTTCCACCTGCCGAATCACCCTCCACTAGGAAGAGCTCGCACAACGCTGGATCTTTCTCGGCACAGTCGGCCAGTTTACCGGGCAAGCCGGAGCCGCTCATCACGGTTTTACGTTGGACCATTTCCCGGGCCTTCCGTGCGGCGTGGCGGGCCTGCGCCGCCAGGATGACCTTGTTGACGATGGTCTTGGCCTCGCCCGGGTGTTCTTCGAGGTAGGCCTCGAGCATGTCCGAAACGGCTTGGCTCACGGGCGCAGAAACTTCCGCATTGCCGAGCTTGGTCTTGGTCTGGCCTTGGAACTGCGGTTCCGCCACCTTGACGCTGACGACTGCGGTCAATCCTTCACGGAAGTCATCGGCGCTGATGTCGAATTTGAGCTTGTCCAACATGCCGCTGGACTCAGCGTATTTCTTCAAGGTCAGCGTCAATCCGCGGCGGAAACCGGTGAGGTGGGTACCGCCTTCGTGGGTGTTGATGTTGTTGACGTACGAGAAGAGGTTCTCGGCAAACGACGTGTTGTACGTCATCGCGACTTCAACGGGGACTCCGTTGCGTTCGCCGCTCACGTGAATCACCTCTGAAATGAGTGGTTCGCGGTTCGAATCGAGGTAGCTGACGAAATCCTTCAGGCCCTCCGTCGAGTAGAACGTCTCATTCAGGTACCCGAGGTCGTTGCCTTCCTCGTCTTGCACCCGCTCGCGGTGGTCGGTGAGGGAGATGGTCAACCCTTGGTTGAGGAAAGCGAGCTCGCGCATGCGATCCGCCAAGGTGTCGTACGAGTAAACAAGTGCCTCGAAGATTTGCTCATCGGGCTGGAATTCGACCGTGGTGCCGTTTTTGTCCGACGTGCCGATTTCGCGCACGGCGTAGGCCTCTTTACCGCGGCTGTATTCCTGCTCGTGGATTTTGCCGTCCCTGTGCACTTCTGCTCGCAAATGGCTGGACAATGCGTTCACGCATGAGACCCCGACACCGTGGAGACCACCGGAAACCTTGTAGCTGTCTTTGTCAAACTTACCACCGGCACCAATCTTGGTCATGACCACTTGGAGGGCGGATACGCCTTCCTTTTCGTGGATGCCGACGGGGATGCCTCGGCCGTTGTCTTCTACGCGAATGCCGTTGGATTCGGTTATGGTCACGTGAATGGTGTCGCAATGCCCGGCCAACGCCTCGTCAATGGAGTTGTCAACGACCTCGTACACCAAGTGGTGCAAGCCGCGCACACCCACATCTCCAATGTACATAGAGGGGCGCATGCGTACGTGCTCCATGCCCTCGAGGGCTTGGATGTTGGATGCGTCGTATTTAGGGTTACCTGGGGTGGGTTTTTGATTTTCTTCCGCCATGGTTTTCTCGTTCAATTTGGTGCAAACCCGACCCACGGGTTTAGGATTTAAAAATAGCACGAAACGCCCGTAAACGCTGAGGTTTCCGGCGGTTAATATGCGCAGTTTTCCACAGGAATCTGCACTTTCCTCACAAGTGGTGAGCGGCGGTTAAAAAGCGTAGTTGAATCCGAAGGCGACCCGCGTTCCTTGGCTGTTGTATCCAAAGAATAAGGGGTTCGATTGGTTCAAGAGGTTGTCGCCTGATAACCAGGCGCCTAGACGGGCATTGTATCGGTATTCCAAGCGGATGTTCCAGTCTACAATGTCAGCCAGGTCGTAAGCGTAGCCGATGTTGGCGCCGAGTCCATCGGTTATGAAGTTCTCGCCTGAAGGGGCTACGGGCACTGCTTGCATGCCTCGGCGACCTGTCACCGTACGGAGACCCGTCTGGACAATCAGCTTATCCTTGAAGCTATGCCGAGCGCGCACGTTGAATTCGAGACCGGGCAGGTTCCAGGGCGTTTGTTCACTGAGCGCGGAGTCGCGGACGGCATAGGTGTGTTGCTGGATTTGACCCTGCAGCGTGGTGTTTGCTCCGAGCGTCACATTGGCATTGGCTTGCAGCGTTGTGATGGAGAGGTCCTGGTAGATCGGCTGAAATCCGGCTCCTGAACCGTACACATCCATCGGGGCCCAGGTTAAGGCCTGATTAACGCGGCGGTGGGAAGCACTCAGGTCAAAGGTGAACGAGGAGGTGATGGAGCCGCGCATGCCGCCCTTTGCGTGAAGGGTTTCATAGGAATTTTGCCAAACGGATGACGAATCCTCAGGGGAGGGCATGAACGGGTTGGCTTGCAGAGCTGTTTCGAAACGGTTTTGATTCACCCCTCCGTTCACAGCAACATAGGGAATGAAGAGGTCTTGCAGCAGCGAGACGGATGCCTCTAATTCGGGAACGAATAGGAATGGCTGGTTGCCTTGTGCGTCCACCCACATGCCGAATCCAACTTTCGTTTTTAGTGCCTTGTAGTCTTTGTAAACGGCCGGGTGCAGGTCAAAGATGGCTTGCTTTAACGGCGGTACAATCAAGCCTTCTTCCACGCGCTCCAATCGATCGATGTTGGCGTGTGCCTGGAGTGAAACCGGATTGTCCTCGATGTGCCCCTTGAGTTGAGCGTGGAAATCGAAGTTGTGTTCGTTGGTGTTGCGATCGTTCCAAAGCGTTCCGTAGTCGAGCACAACGCGGTGGTTCCACGACCGCTTGGCCGACGCCATGTCTCCGAATTCTGCCCGTACATGGAAGGTGCTGAACCGCCCCGAGTCCCCAAGAGCGAACAGGGAACTGTCTGGCTCATTCAACCCCGTTACGCGGCCGTAGTAGCTGATGGCGTTGCGGTCATAGGTTCCGCTGACTTTGACGTACTCTTTTTTGAAAAAGCGCTTGTACCATCCCTCGAGGGCATTCGTGCTGAAGTTCTGTGGCACCCCTTGACCGAGGGCCTCGTCATCGTACAGGAACCCGCCTTGCGTTGACGTATGAGCGAATTCCACGCCCCACGCTTGCTCGCGTGAACGCAGGTCGGCATAATTCAAGAGCAGGGAAGGGCTGGTGTAATTGCCCATGCCGGCTTCCACGAAGCCCTTGTACAGGCGCTGCAAGGGATCTTCCACCTTAAGTCGCTTCGCCTTTTCCCGTTCCCATGTCGGTTGCACGTCGATGCGTTTGGGCAACACGGTATAGGCAAAATTCGGTTTCTGACGCGCAATCACGGCCGGTTCGGGCCAGTGCATTTCCTTGTGGGCGTCGCGCATGAGCACTTCACGGTCCCCGACGAACGTGACGTTCAAATCCAGCGTGTCGCGGGCCACATCGGCTCGTGCTGGGGAGGCCGTTACGAGAACGGCCACCGCCGGTACAATCATGGTCAAAGTCTTCATTGCTGCGGGGCGTTTTGTTCGGGAGTAGAAGGTTCGGCTTCGGTGCTGTCTGAAGCAGCCGGCGGATTCAATTCAGCCAATTCCAATTCGTCGATGGTGGCGAGCTTGGCAGTGGCTGCGGTTCGGATGGATTCCACTTGGACGTATTCCAAGATGCTTTCTGCAGTAGCTCGAGCTTGGAACCAATCGGCCAACGCGATGTACGTGTCAACCAACAGCAAGAAGGCTTGGTGCTTCCAGCTGTCGTAGTTCGCGTAAGCCTGGATGAACTCGAAAAGCGCTTGTTCCGTGGCGGTATAATCTCCACTGGCGTAGGCGATCTGACACAGCAAGAATTGACTTTCAGCGCCGCGGGTTCCGCCCAGCGCAGCGACAGCCATCAAGTCCGGTGACGCTTCGGGGTAGGTGCCCGCTTCAAATCGGATTTTGCCCCGCCAGTAACGCGCGGTTGCACCGATGTCCTCCGGTGTCTGGCTGTCGTCAATGACCACGTTGGCATACGCCAAGGCTTGTTCCGTTTCGTCGAGCAAATAGTGGCAACGCATGAGCCCGATGCGCGCTTCGAGTGCATTTTCCTGCAGAACGCATGTGGCTTCGAGGGTGGCATAGTGTTGTTTGGCGCCTACAAGGTCTTGGGCATTCCACGCGATGGTGGCTGCTCCCAACGCGGCTGGTTCGGTGTAATCATTGACGGGTGCTTGGAGTACCGTTTCGAAAGCTGAACGGGCTTGATCCAATTCACCGGTATCGTACGCGCAGTTGGCTAGGAAAAAGTGGGCTTCCGTCCAAAACGTTCCGTTCGTGTAATCGCCAATGTATTCGGTCAAGCGTCGGATGGCTTTCTCGCAATCGCGCTCGAGGGCTGCGTCGCGCGCCGCATTGAACAAACGCGCCTCAATCTCGTCGGTGTTGAGCCCCACGCCGGCGGGCAAGTCGTTGAGCAACCCCTGGTCGATCAAGACGGGCTCTACGACGTTGTAGGCATCGCTTGCAATGGCATCGTTTCCGTACCGGGTGCGGATTTCATCCCACAAAGCGAGCACCTCTGTGGGTTGATTTTGTTTCATGGCGATGAGGCACAGGTCAACGAGGGCGAATTTACTCTTGAGGGATTCGGGGTACGTGGAGCGCAATTCCAACAGGTGCTCCTTGGCTGAAGCGATGTCATTGGTCTCAATCTCTGCGCGTCCAAGCGCATACAGCGCCTCGGGCAGATAAGTGGACTGGGTTCCGGTCGCCACCAAGGCGTTCAATTCTTCAATTTGGGCTTCCGGTTGGTTCAGGGTGCCGAAGCACTCTGCTCGTTGAAACCGTGCATAGGCTTCGTCTTTTTTGCTCTCTTCAATGACTTCACCGTAGTAGCGAGCCGCAGGTTCAAACTCCTTGTTGGCATAGTAACAATCGGCCACCCGCAGCTTGGCGTCGGTACGCTTGGGCAGGGATGACTTCTCTGTGGTTTTGAGGTAGCTGCGGAATGCACTCAGTGCGTCGAGGTACAACCCCCGTTGGAAGAGTGAGTACCCACGCGCGTACATGCCGTTGGCGTAGTGTATGCTTTTAAAAGCGCCGGGGGCCGATTCGAAGGCAGCATAGGCGCCTGTGGCTGCAGTGTAATCCCGCTGGAGGTAATGCGCCTCGCCTTGCCAGAAGTGCGATTCCGCTGCGAGGGTCGCGTCGATGGGGTAGGTGCGAGCGGCTTCGAAGTAGGCTTGGCATTCGGGGTAATTCGCCGCACGGAAGAGTTCGACGCCGCGGTTGTAGGCGACGAGTTGGTACGCCTTTTTCACGTCAGGCGTTTTCGTCTCGATTTGATCCAACGCTTCCAATGCGCGGTCGTAATCCTTGGACGACATGTAGACTTCCAGCAAGAACCCGTAGGCCTCGTAGTTGCGGCGCGAGTTGGGGTATTGCTCGAGGTACCGTTCAATGGCGACCACGGCGTCATCAAATGGATTGAAGGTCAGTTCGTACGCGAGCTTCGCGTAGCTGAACAGCGCGTCTTCCTGGATGCCGGCATCGTGGTCCAATTCGGAAGCTTTCTTGAAGGCGAGTTTCGCTTTCTCCTTTTCTTCAAGGGCGAGGTAGCAGGCGGCGGTGTGGTAGTGCGCGAGTTGCGCCATTTCGTCGGACTCCCGGACGACCAAAGCGAAGCAAGTCAGGGCTTTCAAATGCTCCTGCGCTTGGTAATAGGTGTATCCCATCTGGTACGCGAAATCCCGCGTCCTTCCCATGCCGCGCGTGGCGTGGTAAGCTTCCTCGAGGTAGGGAAGGGCCTCGGTGAAACTTTGCCGGCGGTACAAGGCGTCGCCGACCAATCGGGAAATGTCTGCGCGTTGGCTCTTGCTGAGGTCGATTCCTTCGGCGAAAACGACCGGGGCGTAATCAATTAAGCGGTCGTACTGTTCAGTTTCGTGAAGCAATTGCGCGACATAGATGGGGACCACTCGCTTGAGTTTGGGGTCGTCTTTCAACGATTCAAATCCCTCCAATGCGACCTGGGGCTGACCTTTCAAGTACGAGATGTGGCTGAAGTAGTACCGTGCGGGTTTTTCGAAGTCACCCGCGGATTCTCCCGCTTCCATCACGGCAAATAAATCCAACCGGGCGTCGTCGTAGCGCTCCATTTCAAACAAGGCGTGGCCGCGCTTGAATTGCATCTCGAGCTTTTGGTCGGCGCTCATGCGCAGCGTATTCAGGCTATCGAAGGCCGAGGCAGCATCTTTCCAATCGCGTTTGCGGTAGAGGTAGTTGGCGAAGTCCCACCGTGCTTGGCGCACCAACGGGTGCTCGGGGAAGGCCGCTTCAAAGGCGTGCACGCGTTCGGCAGCGTCCTGGTGCTGCAATTGAATGGCACATGCCGTGCTGCGGTAGAGGGCCAAGGAGACTTCGGAATTGGCTGCATCGGTGTGCTCGGCCAGCCACGCATCGTAATGGTGCTGGGCGGCATTGTATTTCTGATGGTTCCAGTATCGGGTAGCGCGGTCCCAGTCGCCATCGCTGGGTTGGGCAAATGCAGATCCGCTCACAACAAGGCCAGCGGAGAGAAGGAGAACCTTGGAAAATCGCTTCATGAACTTCAAGTGTCTATCCTACCGAAGGTACCGCGGGACGCAGTGTTCAGCGGGGAGGGGTCATGAAGTTCTCAACGCACAAATGTGTCCATTGACGCGTTGGAAATCACAAAATATCACACGACCCATCTACGCGATAGAGGAGGCGACGCGCGATGAAATCTGCGGAAGAAAAATCAGTTGGCGAGTCGAATTTCAAACTCCGTGCGGCGGTTTTGAGAACGCCCCTCAGCGGTGGCATTGCTTGCCACAGGTTGGGATTGTCCAAAGCCAGCGTGGGTGATGCGGCTGGAGGGAACGCCGAATTGCTCCAAGGCTTCGGCCACGCGTGCCGCACGGTTTTCCGAAAGCACTTGGTTGTCCTCCGGGCGACCCCGGTCGTCGGTGTGCCCTTTGATGTGGACACCGATGGCGTCATTGCGCAGGAGGTACGCGGCGAAAAGGTCCAACATCAACAAACTGGTGCGGTTGATTTCGGCCGAATTGGTTGCGAATTGAATGTCGCCAATTTCAAAGGGTTCTCCGTTTGAGGCTTCTTCGAGTTCGACGGGCGTATCCAACCGGTCAGGAGGCGATGCTTCAGAATCTGCGTCGAACACAACCTGGGCCTCGAAGGCAATGCCATCCGCCTCTGCCACAAGGAGCACATCCTCTTCCGAAGCCCTTACGACAGAAGCAAAGTGCCCGTCTTGTCGGTTGACTTCGATCTCTTGCACGTTTTTGGACTGCGCATACTGCAAGTACAGCCGAGCGCCTTCCGGCACCTCGTTATCCGGACCCAGCAAGTCCCCTTGAACGATGAACACCGATTCCGGTTTCATGGCGTCGGGGACAGGGAAACGAATGATGTCCATGCCTTGGGTGCCATCCCGTCTGCCGGAAAAAAAGGCTTCGGCGCCGTTGGTGCTGACCACGAGGCCCTGTTCATCTCCGGAAGTATTCAGCGGTGCGCCGAAATTGGTCGCTTTCCCCCACGCTCCGGAATCGTCTCGGCGGCACATCCAGATTTCATAACCGCCGCCACCGTGCCGGCGGTCGCTGGCGAAATAAAAGGTCTTGCCATCTGGGTGTAAGAATGGAGCCTTGTCATTGCTGTCTGAATTGATCGGCGATGGGAGCATTTGTGCGGGTTGCCATTCGCCCGTTGAAGCGCGTGTTGACGACCAGATGTCCATGGTGGGGTTTCCGTTGCGATCTTGTCGCGAGTTGGCATTGACCGCCGCGAAGAACAGTTCGTTGCCGTCTGCGCTGAGCGCGGGTTGGGCTTCCCACCCGTCGGTGGTGTTGAGGGCGGCGACCGGTGCAAGCGGACCCCACACGTAGAAGTAGGCTCCGTCGTTATCCCGATCGACGATTTCATATTCCGTCACGTACAAATCGATGTTGTCGGGGTTCGCTCCTGTTGGATTGGAGGCAGCGATGTACAACTCCCGGTTGTCCACTGAGATGCTTGCTCCACCGTAGCGTGCGCCGGAGTTGAACGGGGATTCCAGGGCCAGGCCAGCGCTAAATTCATCGCCTACTTCACGTTCAGCGGCGTAGAATACCTCACTTTCTGTTGACACGACATCGCCCTTGGCTTTGTAGCGCTCGCGCCGCGTGAAAAACAAGAGACTGCCGTCGGGGGAGAGGGCGGGCAGGAATTCGTCTCGCGGTGTGCTGACCGGAGGGATGGAGGCGGGGTGGTATTTCCCTTCGTTTTCGCGAAAGGCCAATTCAAAGGCAATGGTCGGCAAGACTTCTTTCACCTCAGCCACATACCGGTCCCGGCGTTTGCCTAGCACTTCTTCCGAAGCGGGCGGAAACCGTAGGTATTCGTCAAAATACGATTGAGCGGCTTCGTATTCCCGGTCGGCGTAGGCCATGGCGCCGAGCATGTACCAAGCCTCGGCACGGAAGAATGGGCAGGCATCAATTAGCTGCAACAAGGGCTGCTGGGCGGGGTAAAACGATCCGCGTGACCGCTTGATTTCATTGAATTCCAATCGTCCCCATTCAAACAGACAGGCCATGCACGCTTCATCCCGTTCAAAGGCTTCTTCGAGAAATGCGACCCGTTCAGCGCGGTCGTACTTGGAACCGTTGATTCCCTTTTCGTAGAGTTTCAGTGTTTTGCCTTCCAGCACGGCTGCGCACGCTTTTTCTTCGTCCTCCCATTGGGCGAAAGTCAAAAAAGGCAAGGTAATTAGCGTTGCCAGCAGCAGGCACGTACGTTCGGTCCAGCTCATCGAAGCGGAGTCAAGCGGAGGGCGGAGTCAATTCGCCTTCAGAGGCTGCGATAAACGAGGAGACGGCCCCATCTCCCGTGACATTAACCACCGTGCGGCACATGTCCAAGATTCGGTCGATGGGGAAGATCAGCGCAATCCAAGCCGGATTGAGTCCCACGCTTTCGAGCACAATGATCATCAAGACCAAACCTGCCGAAGGCACGGCTGCCGCCCCAATGGAGGCGAGGGTCGCTGTGAGCACGATGACAGCCTGTTGACTGAACGCCAAGTCCACCATGTGGAATTGGGCCAAGGCCACTACCGCAATGGCCTGGTACATGCTGTGCCGTCCATATTCACGGTGGCGCCGATGGGCAGCACAAACGACGAGGTGCGCGTGCTCACGCCCAACCGGTCGTGAACGCATTGCATGGTGACCGGGAGTGTAGCTACTGAACTCGACGTTGAAAATGCCGTCAGCTGCGCATCGCGCATGCCCGATTGGAATTGTTTCCAGCTCAATTTCTTGATGGTCAAGGCGACCAGCGCGGGGTAGAACAAGAACACCATGATGGCCAACCCGAGGACCACCACCAAACCATAGCGCAGGAGGAAACTCAATAGTTGCTTCAGCATCTCGGGTTCGGTCCCGGCTGCCTTGACAATTTGCCCCGCCATCAGAGCAAACACAAAGAAGGGCATGGCTTTCATCACCACCCACACCATTTGCACAAAGACCTCATTCAGCGAGTCGACGGCGCGCGTCAGCGGTGCTTTTTTCTCATCAGGCAGCCCGACCACCACGATGCCAAAAAAGATGGCGAAGAAGATGATTTGCAGCATGGACATGTCCACCAGCGAACTGAAGATGTTCTTGGGCACGACATCCACCAAGGGCTGCAGTGGTCCGGAGTTCTTGGTGTTCGTGGCCTTGTTGAGCTTGTCGGTGACCCATTCACTCGAAGCGGCCTCCTCACTCGCGATGCTCTGAACCAGCGCCGCATTCGCCGGATCATCGATGGTTCGAACATCATCCAATGCTTGGATGCCGTTGGCGTCGCGCCAGAGTTCATAGCGGATGCGGTTGGCTTTGAGCAGGTCGTCGTCGGCCCCCGATCCCGGCTGGAACACGTTGACCAGGGCGAGGCCAATGACCACAGCCGCCATGGTCGTCGCTACATAGGTGAGCAAAGTCTTGATGCCCATGCGGCCCAATTTCTGGATGTTGCCCAAACTGGTCACACCGCTGATGATGCTGAACAGCACCAAGGGCACAGCGATGAGCTTGAGCAGGTTGATGAAAATGTCACCAAAAGGCTGGATGTAGGCCAGGGTGAAGTCGTTCCATCCCATGGTAACACTCAACCATGCGTACACAACACCCAGCAACAAACCGATGATGACTTGCCAATGGAGGGCCAGTTTCTTCATGCCTCTAATGTACACGTTGAACGCCCGGAAAACCTCGGATTATCAGAGTTTGGCGGCGCGGTTTATCAACCAATGATCCGCCAATACTAACAGCGCCATGGCCTCGACAATCGGCACCGCACGCGGCAAGACGCAGGGGTCGTGCCGGCCTTTGCCATCCAACGTGATGGCTTCACCGTCCGCGTTGACAGATGACTGCGGCTTCATGAGCGTCGAGACTGGCTTGAATCCGATGCGAACAATGAGGTCTTCACCGTTGGTGATGCCGCCTTGGATGCCGCCGCTGTGGTTGGTCGCCGTGCGCACTTGACCTTGCTCGTCCGTTTGGAAGGCGTCGTTATGTGCCGAACCCCGCATGGTCGTTCCGCGCAGTCCCGAGCCGACTTCCATTGATTTCACTGCCGGCAGGCTCCACAATGCATGGGCGAGGGTGGCTTGGAATTTGTCAAAAACGGGTTCGCCCAAGCCAGCGGGTATGCCTCGTCCAACCAACGCCACGGTGCCACCTACGGTATCGCCCTCTTTGCGGACGGCCTCGATAAGGGCTGCCATCGAAGCGGCTGTTTCGGGGTCAGGACAACGGGTGGGTGAAGCGTCGACTTCAGTGCGGTCGAAGAACCTCGGCGCAAAGGGCACGGCGGTTTTTTCCACGCGCTCGACGTAGGCTGAAACGTCAATGCCAGCTGATGCCAAGAGTTGCCGCGCAATGGCTCCCGCAGCTACGCGGCATGCGGTCTCGCGAGCAGACGCGCGCCCACCGCCCCGGTGATCGCGGTGCCCGTACTTGGCCGTGTACGTGTAATCGGCGTGGGAAGGGCGGAAGGCGGATTGGAGGTGGTCGTAATCGCCGGACTTCGGGTCTTCGTTGCGGAGCATGAATCCAATTGGGGCTCCGGTGGTCGTGCCCTCGTGAATGCCGCTCAACCATTCAACCGAGTCGCGCTCTTTCCGCGGCGTGGTTAGGTGGGACTGACCTGGACGCCTACGGTCCAATTCCGCTTGAACCGCATTGGTGTCGAGCCTCAATCCTGCTGGGCACCCGTCGATGACGCCGCCAATGGCAGGGCCATGGGATTCGCCAAACGTAGTCAGCCGAAACAA
This sequence comes from uncultured Flavobacteriales bacterium, assembly GCA_938003665.1. GTDB lineage: Bacteria > Bacteroidota > Bacteroidia > Flavobacteriales_D > Sanyastnellaceae > UA16. The sequence continues at coordinate 15,898 of CALKYI010000063.1, read as the reverse complement.
GGTGCCAAATGTGTTGCCCGCCATGCTTCAAATTTACGGAACCCGCGCGGGGATTGCTACCTTGCGGCCATGCGAATGCTCTGGAAGAACATCAAAGGGTTGGTGGGTGCGTACGATGCACCGCCGCAGTATCTAAAAGGTGGAGAGATGCGATCCCTTCCGGTGTTGGAGCAGGCGTGGTTGGCCATTGAAGACGGGATCATTGTGGACTTTGGCTCCATGGACGACTTTCCGGGCATTGCCGATTGGAGCGGGCTGGAAGTGGTCGACTGCGAAGGGAAATACGTGCTGCCTGCGTGGTGTGACAGCCACACCCACCTCGTATTTGCCGCCAGTCGATCCGGGGAGTTTTTGAGCCGCCTTGAAGGGAAGAGCTACCAAGAAATTGCTGAAGAAGGAGGTGGAATCCTCAATTCGGCCCGCGCCCTGCAGGCCATGTCCGAAGAGGAGTTGCTGGCTGATGCGCGCCACCGATTACAGCAGGCCATGCGCACCGGTACAGGGTCCATCGAAATCAAAAGCGGCTACGGCCTGACGGCAGAGGCAGAATTAAAAATGCTGCGGGTCATCCGCGCCTTGAAGGAAGAATTCCCCATCCCCATCAAGGCGACATTTTTAGCGTGCCATGCGGTGCCTTCAGGTGAGTGGACTGCGGCAACTTGGACTGCGCACATGATTGATGAAGCGCTGCCGGTTGTGGCCAACGAAGGGCTTGCAGATTACGTGGATGCGTTCTGCGAAAAAGGATACTTCGGTTTGGAGGAAACCCAGTCGCTATTGGATGCGGCTGCTTCGCACGGGCTGAAATCCAAAGTACATGTAAATCAATTCAATGCATTTGGTGGGGTAAAGCTTTGTGTTAATTCGAAAGCCGTATCGGTGGACCACTTGGAGGAGTTGAATGCAGAAGACGTTGAGGAATTGAAGCATGCCGTTGATTCCAGCAGTCCGACCATCGCTACGGCCCTCCCGGGGTGCTCGTATTTTTTGGGCATTCCGTACACCCCCGTCCATGAATTGATGGAAGCCGATATACCCGTATCGCTGGCCACAGATTTCAACCCGGGTTCCGCGCCTTCGAGCAACATGAATCGGGTGGTGCAGTTGGCGATTTTGAAGATGAAAATGCACCCGCTGGAGGCCATTGCTGCTGCGACCATCAATGGAGCTGCCGCTATGGAATGTGCTGACCGGGCGGGTGTCATTGCCCGCGGGCGTGCGGCGAATGTCATCGTGACGCGTCCTTTGAATGGCCTTGAAGACCTGGCCTACGACTTCGGTGAAGAACCGGTTGAAAAGGTGTTCATTGATGGCATCGTCCAGTGAGTTGAAACCGTCCTCGTCCGTGTATTTTCGGCAGGTAATATGCCAAGAAAATGCAACGACTAGTCGAATGCGTGCCCAATATTTCCGAAGGGCGCAATCCCGCCGTTATTGAAGCGGTATCCCGTGTTGTAGAATCCGTAGAGGGGGTCCGTTTGTTGGATGTCGATCCAGGCAAATCCACCAACCGAACCGTCATTACGTTCGTGGGGCCGCCCGAAGTCATTGGTGAGGCCGCATTTCGGTTGATCCAAAAAGCCGCTGAACTCATTGACATGCGCAAGCACCGGGGCGAACACCCCCGCATGGGCGCGACGGATGTATGCCCGTTTGTACCCGTCAGCGGTGTGACCATGGAGGAATGCGCGGCCATTGCCCATGCCTTGGGCGAGCGCGTCGGGGCGGAGCTCGGCATTCCGGGTTATTTCTACGAATCTGCTGCCAAGACGGAGGCCCGGAAAAACCTCGCGCATTGCCGCAAGGGTCAGTATGAAGGCTTGGCCAAATTGGAGACGACAGAGGGAGCACCGGACTTTGGACCTGCTGCGTGGAATGAACATACCCAAAAGAGTGGCGCCACCGCAATCGGAGCCCGTGATTTTTTGATTGCCTACAACATCAACCTGAACACGACGAGTTCGCGCCGTGCCAATGCCATCGCCTTCGACATCCGAGAATCGGGTCGTGTAAAGCGCACGGGCGGACCGGGAAGTCCAATCGTGAAAGACGCCAATGGAGAACCCGAGCGCATTCCCGGCTCGCTCAAAGCCGTGAAGGGAATTGGGTGGTACATCGAAGAGTACGGCATTGCCCAGTTGTCGTTGAACCTGACCGACATCCAAACCACCCCTGTGCACATCGCCTTCGATGAGGCGTGTGCCAAAGCGCAGGAGCGAGGCATCCGCGTGACGGGTTCGGAACTGGTTGGATTGCTGCCGTTGCGCGTGATGACGGACGCTGCAGATTATTTCCTGCGCAAGCAGCAACGCAGCCTGGGCATCAGTACGGCCGAAAAAGTGAAGATCGCTGTGAAGTCCCTCGGTCTGGACGACCTCGGACCGTTTGATCCCAATAAGCGTGTCATTGAATTCATGATTGCTGCTGATCGAAACACACCGTTGTTGGACCTCTCCCTCGGCGCCTTCGCCACAGAGACCGCGTCAGAAAGCCCGGCGCCGGGAGGTGGATCGGTCGCTGCCTATTCGGCTACGATGGGCGTGGCCCTAGCGACGATGGTGGCCAACCTTTCAGCGCACAAACGAGGATGGGACGATCGCTGGGAGGAATTCAGCCGTGTGGCCGAGCGAGGCATTGCTTTGCAAAACCAACTCGAGCTGCTCGTAGATGCAGATACGGCGGCGTTCAATGCCATCATGGAAGCTTATGGTATGCCCAAGGGCACTGAAGCGCAACAACAAGCGCGTCATGCGGCCATTCAAGATGCCACCAAAAACGCCATTGAAATTCCAATGCGGGTCGCCCGTCTCGCGGCTGACGCGATGACCATTGCCGAGGAGATGGCTGCGATCGGCAATCCCAATTCCATTACGGATTCAGGGGTAGGGGCCATGGCAATTCGAACGGGTGTTAAAGGCGCCATCCTCAATGCCCGTGTCAACCTGCAAGATCTAGAGGATGCAACATACAGTGCGGCGGTCGTCGCAGAGGCGGATGCGCTCTGGGCCGACATCGATGCGCGTGAAGCACGCGTATTGGACCGCGTAGCTGCCGTGCTCGGCGGAGCAGCATAAGGCGAAAGAAGATGGAATAAAAAAGGCCCGCATCGAGCGGGCCTTTTTGGTTTTGTGAGTGTAGCAATTACTTCTTGGCAACGGCGCGGCGCTCTTTGATGCGCGCAGCCTTACCAGTCAATTCACGGAGGTAGTAGATGCGCGCACGGCGTACCTTACCTCGCTTGTTCACTTCGATGTTCTCGATGAGGGGGGAAGCAACAGGGAATACACGCTCAACACCAACACCAGACGCCATCTTGCGTACGGTGAACGTTTCGGTGTTGGCCGCGCCTCTGCGCTGAATCACAACGCCTTGGAACTTCTGCAAACGCTCTTTGTTTCCCTCGCGAATCTTGATCGTTACCGTAACGGTGTCACCGGCACGGAATTCGGGCCAAGTGGGGGTTTCGACAATTTTGCTTGCGATGTCCTTGATGCGGTCCATGGTATTCGTTTTTCTACTCCCGTGAATTGGGGTGCAATATTACGAATAATCCGGATAGGATTTGAACTCTTTTTCAGGAATCTTTTTTGAGCAAATCCGGCCGACGCGCTTTGGTGCGCTCGTAGGCTTGCTCTTCCATCCATTTCTCAATGGCCGCGTGGTCACCAGAGCGCAGGATTTCCGGCACTTCCCAGCCGTTGTAGTTCGCGGGACGGGTGTACACTGGCGGGGCGAGCAATTCGTCCTGGAAGCTGTCTGTCAAAGCGCTTTGTTCGTCACCAATTGCGCCGGGCAAAAGCCGAACGATGGCATCGGTCAACACCGCGGCGGCAAGTTCACCTCCAGAGAGCACGTAGTCACCAATGGACAATTCGAGGGTTACCACGTGATCGCGCAGCCGCTGGTCGATGCCTTTGTAGTGGCCACAGATGATGAGCAAATTGCCGGAAATCGAGAGTTGATTGACGCGGGCTTGTTTGAGGGGCTCACCGTCGGGGGTGAGGTAAATGATTTCGCTGTAGGTGCACTCAGACTGCAATGCTTCGATGGCGTCGAGGATGGGCTGAATGGTCATGACCATGCCGGCGATTCCTCCAAAGGGCTCGTCGTCCACCTTGTTGTGCTTGTCTTTGCTCCAATCGCGGATGTTGTGGACTCGAATGTCCACAACTCCTTTGTCGCGTGCGCGCTGGACGATGCTGTCCGAAAGCGGGCTGTCGAGCAAAGAGGGTACAACGGTGAGGATGTCGATGCGCATGGAAAGCAGAAGATGCCCCAAAGGTACATGAAGCCGGTTATGTCAGCGGTGGAAAGTACCTTTGTAGTCCAGTCACGAAGGGCATGAAAGATCGAAAAGAGTACAGTGCAGTTGTCAGCCATCCGTTTCACGTATTCAATGGCATTTTCTTGACCCTGCCGTTGGATGGCATTCGTCAAACGGGGCTGCGCGTGCCGTTGCTGCAAGAAGCTTGCGACGAGGGACTGAACCAGGCCAAAACGCCCGCGGAAATCCTCGATGGTTTTTTTGCTTCCCAAGGCCTGCATGACGTGGAGAGTAAAGCGGACCTGTTGTTCCGCATCATTCAATACGTCGAACGGCAGGTGGTGTTGGTGGATGCCTTGGAAGATGCCCGGTATGCGCAACTCAATGATTTGGGCGGTGCCGAGTCGCTGCAGAGTTTCATGCAGCGGATTCGCCGTCACCGCAAGGAGGAGGATTTGAGGGAGATTTTGGGCGAATACGCCGTGCGCGTGGTCTTGACGGCACACCCGACGCAATTTTACCCAGGCAATGCGCTGGCCATCATCACGGACTTGGCCAAGGCCATGGAAGAAAACGACCTGGTCAGCATTCGGAAACTCCTCCACCAACTGGGACTGACGCCGTTTTTCAATTCGGAACCGCCCACCCCGTACGACGAAGCCGTGCGCCAAACGTGGTACCTGGAAAACGTCTTCTACCACGCGGCGCCAGAGCTGTACGCCAAGGTGGCCCAGACCCTCGACGACCCCTCGGCTCAAGCCCTGAGTGAGGGCCTGATTTCCATTGGTTTCTGGCCCGGTGGGGATCGCGACGGCAACCCCTTTGTCGATTCGCAAACGACATGGAATGTCGCAGAGCGCCTACGCCTGACCTTGCTGCGATGCTACCGCCGTGAGATCCGCGATTTGCGCCGCCGCATCACGTTTAAGCACGTGTCCACCCGCCTCGACCAACTTCAAGACCGGATTGAATACGCCATGCTTCACCCGGATTCCGCGGTGTTGTCCGTGGCGGATTTGAATAACGAACTGGATGAGATCGCCCAATGGGTCGCGAAGCATTCGAACGGACTGTTTATTGAGAAAATCCGAGGGTTCCAATTCAAGTTGCGCTTGTTCGGCTTGCATTTTGCTAGCTTGGACATCCGGCAGGATAGCCGAGTGATCCAGAAGGCCTTGGATGAAGCGCTTGCCGTGGCAGGTGTCGATGTCGAAGCCTTCCGAGCACTGCCGGCCGCGGAGCAAGTCAATGAATTGCTCAGTGACAAATGGAAAGGCGCCGTGGATCGACTCGAAGAAGAGCGGCACCACGACATTATCGCATCGTTGCGTACGATGGCCAAAATCCAAAAGCACAACGGCGTTCGGGCCTGCCACCGCTACATCATCAGCAACTGCCGTGGCATCATTGATGTGGCGGCCGTTGCGGCATTGGCTCGGATGGCCGGATTGGATGAGGAGACCGCACTGGATATCGTACCGCTCTTTGAGACCATAGCAGACTTGGCCCGATCAGAAGACGAGGTGCGCGACATGTACACGCATGCCAAGTACCGGGCGCATTTGAGCCGCCGTGGCGATCGCCAGACGGTGATGCTCGGTTTTTCGGATGGCACCAAGGACGGTGGCTATTTGCAAGCCAATTGGTCCATTTACGAGGCAAAGCGTCGGTTGTCGAAGCTTTCCCGAGATGAGGGCATCACGGTTGTCTTTTTCGACGGGCGCGGTGGACCGCCAGCACGCGGAGGCGGCAATACCCACCGGTTTTATGCAGCGCACGGACAGGACATCGAGAACACCGAAATCCAAACGACCATTCAGGGGCAAACCATCAGTTCCAATTTTGGCATCCCTCGCTCAGCGGGATTCAACCTCGAATTGCTACTGACGGCGGGCCTCCAGAGCCGCATTTTCGAAGATTCGCAGACTCATTTCAGTGCGGAACAAGAAGCGCTAATTCAGGCCTTGGGCCAGCATTCGTTTGCGCATTACACCCAGTTGAAGGAACATCCGGAGTTCATGAACTACCTCACGCAGTGGGGAACGCTCAAGTACTACGGCGAAACCAACATTGGCAGTCGCCCCACGAGTCGGGCCAAGGACGGTCCGCTGACGTTTGGCGACTTGCGAGCCATTCCGTTTGTGGGGTCGTGGACCCAGCTCAAGCAGAACGTACCGGGCTTCTTCGGCTTGGGTACTGCATTGGAGTGGCTAGACAGCGAGGGACGCATTGAAGAAGCGCGTGCGTTGTACCGCGACAACTCCTTCTTCCGGGCATTGGTGGAAAACAGCATGCAGAGCATGATGAAGAGCGACTTTCGCCTCACTGCCCACTTGGAACACGACACACAATTTGGCGGCATCTGGAGCATGGTGCGAGACGAATACGAATTGACCAAGCGCTGGGTGCTCGACATTGCCGGTCAGCAATCGCTGATGGAGCGCAACCCACACATCAAAGAGAGCATTGGACTCCGAGACGACATCATCCGTCCGCTGCTGGTCATGCAGCACTTCGCTCTGGGACAGTTGGCCAACGGCGATGAGTCATCAAAGTGGGAGGCTGACGTTTTGAAACGGCTTGTTGTCCGATCGATGTTCGGTATTATCAATGCCAGCCGGAACGCAGTCTGATTTTTCGATTGACAGACAAAAGAAAAGCGGCACCCCATTGGAGGTGCCGCTTTATTTTCAAGCGTTTCGGATTGCTTAGCGCAGGCCGGAAACAAAATCCATTTCGTCAATCAAGTTTTGCGCACCGGCAAATTTGTCGAGGATCCACGTGACGTAGCGGATGTCCACGGAGATGGTGCGTTGCAATTCGGTTTCGAAGGCGATGTCGCCGCTCATGGCTTCCCAGTTGCCGTCAAACGCGCAACCGATGAGGTCACCGTTAGCATCCAATACAGGAGAGCCTGAGTTTCCGCCGGTGATGTCCGTGCCGTGAATGAAACATACCACGAGTTCGCCTGATTCGTCGGCGTATTGACCGAAGTCGCGGCTGCGGATGAGGTCATCCAATGCATCCGGTACGATGAATTCTGGGTTGGAATTGTCCTTCTTTTCCAAAATGCCGTTGGCGGTGGTGATGAAGTCATAATTGACGGCGTCAGCTGCTTTGTAGGGGGCTACTGAACCGAAGGTCATGCGCATGGTGGAATTGGCGTCCGGTGCAATGGCTTGATCCGCATCCATTTCACGCAATCCCTTCACGAACAAACGGTACCCACGGTTGAACTTGTCCTCAGCAGGATCGGTCATCGCACCGAAGTACGTCTGGATCGCACTTTGGCCTACGATGATGGCCAAGTCCTTGTCCATGGTCTTTTGTGATGGGTTAGCGATGAATTCCGCGCAGCGCTCTGGATCGACCAAGAAGCTCTTGGCGTACATCTTATCGGCGTAGCGCCCAAAGTCGTTCTTGTACTTGTCGGCGACGGTTGCAAAGAATGAAGGGTGGTATGCCGGGTCGATGTCGTCGCGGAATTTGGTCATCAAGTTGACAAATAAATCCCGGTCGGTCGCTTGGTCGTACTCTTTGAAGAAGCTGTTGACGAATCCGGTCATGGCAGCTTGCGTAGCCGCTACCTCTTCGGCGTCTTCGCTGAACAGGCCAGCCGCCATGCGGTAGAATCGGAAAGAGAACAAGCTAATATCGCAACCGATGAGTCCGGCCTCGAGGGCATAGACCTTTCCTTGAACGCTGGCGTCCGTGTCCTCGTAGTACGACTGGATCAATTCCAAGGCTTCACCGTATTCCGCTTGGCGGTCAGTGTCGGCGTTGACCCAATCGGTGAAGCGGGCTTCGAGCGCCTGCTTCTTGGATTCTACGTCCAAGCGCTTCAAGCCTTTGGATTGGCCGATGTAGTATTTCCAGTAGTTCGCCGTTTGTGCGTACTTCGCTGCATATTGAATGCGAACCGCGGGGTCAGCATCCATGTGGGACTTCATGGTTTTCAATTTGAGGTCGCGCACATCGACTACAGATGGGTTGTAGAGGCGCAGTGCCTGGTCGATGCCCCAGCTGCTCAAGAAGCGGTCGGTGCTGCCGGGATACCCCATGACCATGGTGAAGTCGCCTTCGGATACGCCGTCCATGCTGATGCGGAGGTGGCGCTTGGGCTGGTAGGGAACGTTGCTTTCACTGAAGTCAGCAGGCTCGTTGTTTTCGTCTGCGTAAATGCGCAACATAGAGAAATCACCCGTGTGGCGGGGCCACATCCAGTTGTCCGTGTCACCGCCGTACTTGCCCACGCTCTCGGGTGGTGCAGCCACGAGGCGGATGTCGCGGTACGTCTTGTACTCGAACAGGTAAAACTCGTTGTCGTAGTAAAAGCTCTTCAACTCGAGTTCTTTTTTGCCTTCTGGATTCATTTCCTCCATCAAGGCCTTGCGCGCTTCTGCGATGGCCGCGTTGCGCTCGTCCTCAGACATCTCCATGGTGACATTCTCCAGGATGCGCGCGGTGACGTCGTCGATGCGCACCAAGAAACTGATGACAAAATCGTCGATGTGCATTTCTTGGTCGTGGGCCAGCGCGAAGAAGCCGTCGGTCAGGTAATCGTTTTCGGTAGAAGAGAAGCCTTGGATGGCGTCATAGGCGCAGTGGTGGTTGGTCAAAACCAGTCCTTGCGACGAGATGACCTCACCGGTGCACGATCCGCCGTTCAAGCGAACGATCGCGTCCTTCAGGCTTGCGTTGTTGATGTCGTAGATTTCTTCGGCTGAAAGGTTCAAGCCCAGGCCTTGGGCCTCCGCCATGGTGATGCGGTTCAGCATGCTCACCAGCCACATCCCTTCGTCTGCACGGAGGGCGAACTGAGAAAGCATCATGCCTGCGAGGAGCAGGGTAGCAGTAAACTTCTTCATTATTGGGGGTTACTTGGTTTCAATCGGGCGCCAATTCAATGTGGCCATTGCCTCATCGAAAGCGGCGTACAAGGTAGTCAAATCGGGACCGTTGTACCGGTTCGTGACCGACTTTCCATTCCACTCAGTGATGGTGGCGGGCAGGTCGGTGACACGCGGATTGTCATAAAGCGAGTCAAGCGTTGCGTAGCGCACTTGCTCCGCTGCAGCCTTGATGCGAGCGTTCCACGCGGTTGCATCAGTCATTTGGGCTTGGTAAACCCCCAGAGGTAATTCGCTCAATGGGGATTCCCTCAACGGCCGGTCGATGGCGAGCGTTGCGGCACCTGATGCGGTCACCTCGAATGTAAACGCGGGGCACGGACCGAAGCACATCGTCTTCTTGTAGGAAGCCGGCATAAACGCTTCCTCGGTGGAGGTCAACTGGGTCGTCTCTCGTGCACAACCAAGATTCAGCATCCAGACCAAGCCCAATCCATATAGGCCGAAGAGGGTTTGCCGCATCACTTGCGCTTCTTCTTTTTGGCCTTGATTTCTTTGGTCTTGGCCGCCTGTTCTTTTTGCATTTGCTCGAGGCGCTCTTGGAAGCTCGACTTCTTGCGCGGCTTGGCTTTGTTCTCCTCGATCTTGGCCCGAATCTTTTCATCGTCTACCAAGAACTGCTTGATGAATAGCATTTGGCCCATGCTGACGACGTTGGCGGCGAGGTAATAGAGGCTGAGTCCAGACGCGAACTTGTTGAAGAAGAACAGCATCATGAAGGGGAACATCTGCTGGATCACCTTCATGTTGGGCATACCGGGTTGCTGGGGCTGCGGCGGTTGATTGCCCATGCTCAGTCGCATGTAGAAAAAGGTGCTGGCGGCCATCAAGACGGTAAATCCACTCACGTGAGCTCCATAAAAAGGAATGGAGAATGGAAGGTCCAAAACGCTGTCATATGCTCCCAAATCATCTGCCCACAAGAACGACTGCCCGCGCATATCAATGTTGGACGGGAAGAAACGGAACATGGCATACAGAATCGGCATCTGCAGCAAGGCAGGCAGGCAGCCAGCGAGTGGGTTGACCCCGGTCTTGCGGTACAACGCCATCGTCTCTTGTTGGCGCGCCATAGGATCGTCTTCGTGCTTGGCGTTGATTTCGTCGATCTCCGGTCGGAGTACGCGCATCTTCGCTGAAGACATGAAATTCTTCCAGGTGATTGGTGATAGGGCGAGCTTGATGATCAAGGTGATGATCAATACGATGACGCCCACAGAGGCGACCCGCGTCGAAATCATGTTGTAAAGTGGCAGAATCACATTGCGGTTGACCCATCCGAAGATCCACCAGCCGTAGTCGATGATGCGGTCCGCTTCTTCCCAGCCCAGGGCTTCGAGTGCATTCTGCTCATTCGGGCCGAGGTAAAATTCGAAGGTGCTTGCGGCGACGGTGCCAACGCGCTGTACCTCAAATGGCAAAGCTGCGGCGTAAGCCATCGTTACCGTTGAGTCTTCCTCCGGCACGACCGTCTGCAAACTCGCACCGGGCAGGAAGTTGCCTTCGTTGCGCACAATGGCTGAGAAGAAGTTTTGCTTGAATGCGAGCCATTCCAGTGGTTCCTCGGTGATGAGGTCTTTGCTTTGGCCGTCGGTCAAATAGTCGCGGCCAAGGCCCACCTCTTTGTAGTAAATGCTGCTGTGTTGGCGCTCCCAGTCGATGCCTTTTTCGTTTGGCATCCCTGCTGCTTCCCACACAAAAACAAATTCGTCACCCAAGGATGAATTGAATCCTTCAAACGAGAGGTTCGAGGTGACCGTGTAGCCATTGAGTTCATGCTCCCAGCGAATGGTTTGGCCTTCGGATGAACGGCTCACGAGCGCGATGCTGTTCTCGCGCAGCGCTTCGGCTTCAAAGTGAAAATCACTCAAGTTCAATGCTCCGGCGACTTCATTGAATTCGAAGGCTACGGTCATTGCGCTGTTCTCCTCTTTCCAGAGGCGAACCAATTCTTCTGACTGGTACCGCGTGTAGCCTTTCAATTCAGCTCCGGACAAAAGGCCGCCGCGGCTGCTAAACGTCGCGGTTACGCCATCGGATGCAAGCGTGTAGGTCTGGTCTTCGCCAAGGGCTGCGCTCGCCAATCCGCCGAATCGTCGAATGAGCGATGCATCGAGTGCCTCCATATTGGTGGTGTCTGAAGCCGTCGGTTGCTCGCGGAGTTGGGCTTGGAATTCCGCTTCCTCCACCGCTGCGATGCTGTCGAGGCGCGCCTGTTCGATCTGCTGTTCTTGGGCTGCGATGGCTGCCAGTCGGTCCTCTTCGGTTGGCGTCGTATACCAGATGTAACCGATGTACAACAGCACCATGAGGACGATGCCTATGATTTGATTTTTATCCATGGGTGGTTGCGAAGTTAAGCGGATTGTGCAGTGAGCGGGGTATGAAGAGCGTCTGGGTTATCACCAATTGACCAACCCTTCGCCTTGCCAAATGCCGTTGGCTTTCATGTGGGCCTCGATCAACTCCCGTACGCAGCCCTTGCCTCCAGGCAAGTCACTGACGTGATCGCAGACGGGCAATACGTCGATGGCGGCATCGTTCGGGCAGCAGGAGAGTCCTACCGCTTCCAAGGCCGGGATGTCGGGCATGTCGTCGCCCATGTAGGCCATCTCTTCAAGTCCGATTCCGGTGCGTGCTGCGATGTCGCGCAACACGGCCATTTTGTCGTGGCTGCCGAGGTGGACTTCCTTCACCCCCAAGCCGCGCATGCGTTCTTCGACACTGGGTTCTTTGCCGCCCGATACGATGGCGATGGGAAGCCCCTGCTTCATGGCCCATTGGATGGCAAACCCATCTTTGGCGTGTCCCTGGCGAAGCATCTTGCCATCGGAATCAATGAGGATGGTGCCGTCGGTAAACACCCCGTCGTAATCAAAAGCGAGGAGGCGTATGGTTTTGAGTTTGTCGGGGCTGAGGGCGGTCATGAATCGGTGTTGTCGTGAAGGTGTTGAATGCTGGCTGTGGCCGCTTCGTAGAATTGTTGCCAGGCCGGGTGCGCTTCGAGGGACTCGAGCTGCGATCGGATAATGGCTTCTTCGCGGCGGACGCCGGGGCCGGTTTGCCGATCGTAAGCGCTTCCGTCAATGGCGCCTTGGCTCATGGCTTCAATCATAGGAACAAACCAATCCCACGGGAGTTCAGCCTGTTTGGCGAGTTCTTGAGCCACAGCGAGGGCGTGGTTGGTGAAGTTGACCGCAAACACCGCTGTCAAATGTCCCTTCTGGCGCTTCTCCTCGGTCGTTGGGTAGAGCTGATTGGAAATCCGTCCGGCCAAGGCGGTTAGCGCGTCTCGTTCGGCTTCATCGTTGGCGGTGATCACCATCGGTATGGTGCCAACGTGTTCAGGGTCGTTGGGCTGAATGCTCTGCGCACACCAGATGACCCCTCCCTTGTTTGGGTTGCGTTGGGCACCGCTGAAATGGACAGGGGTGAGGTGCGAAGGCAGCTGTTCGATGAGGTCGAAAACCACTTCGTCCCGCACAGCCATCAACGCATAGTCAGCCACAACATCGATGTCGGCTGGGTGCTTGAAGCACGGCGCTTCCGTACTGGTGAATCCTGGTGGGACAATGCCTCGGCGGTTGCAAAATCCGGCGATGACTACGCCGTTGGACTCCCAGGCGCGGCCCAGTGAGGTGGCGACATTGCCGCTGCCAAACACGATGACCCGAGCCGCGCTATCCGCCATGAGATCTGGATTTTGTATCGGTTGTCCATCGCGCCCAGACGGCCATAAACGTGCCAATGGCCATGAGGATGCAACCAAGCCACAGCACATTGATAAAGGGGAAGATGGAGGCCTGCATGACCACAAAGTCGCGGCGCACCGATTCGTGTTCCCAGACGGTCATTTCAAGGGATTCCGCCTGCGGATCGAAGGTTTCAATGCGCATCTTGATGCCGTAATCCTCGGCTTCGTAGAGGTCGGGGATGATGGTGCTGTCGCGCACGATGTACAGCGGTTGATGCGGGGTGTCTCGCTCTTTGTTTTTGAGGCTGATGCACGCGGCGATGGCCAAGTCCTTCTGGAGCAAGCCGCGGTTGGGTTTCTCGCTGTCCAAAACAGCGCGCAAACTGTCAATGGTTAACAAGGTATGCCCAACGAGCATGCTGTCGCCGACTTGCATGGTGTGGGTCCTGCCGCCCATCCAGCCCTCTTCATCGGTTTCGGGTGGTGATACCCGGCCCCATTTGATGTGGGTGTATAGGTCTCGGTGAAGCCAGTGCTTGGTATCCGGTTCGGGGGCGTTGCCCATCTGCTCGTTTAGCTGAATGCGCGGTTCTAGAGTGAACAGGCGATCACCGGGAACCCCCGCTTTCCACAATTGTGCGGTTTTGGCTTGACGCTCGTTGGGGAATGGGATGAACATCCAGTGGTCCTCGAGGTCGTCCGAAAATTGGGACGATGCTTCGTGCGCTTCTTTCGCTTCGAAGACCATGCCGTCGAAAAAGACCACATCTCCGGGGAGGTAGGTGTGGGGTGCCTTTTCAAAGTAGTCCATGCGGAATTTGACATGGATGCCTTCTTGGTACCGATCGCGGTAACTCACGAAGTAAGGCCCCATGGAAAGCGTGTCGCCTTCCATGATGAGCAGGTCTTCGCGGTTGTTGAGTTCCTCATTCAGGGTGCTGATGTCCCCAATCTGGTTTTGGGAGATGATGTCCTTTTGACTGGTGCTGAGCACAGCACCAAAAATCACCAAACCGAATCCTACGTGGGCCACAGGCGACCCCCATTGCTTCCATTTCCCACGCGCCATGCGCAGGATGTAATCGGCGTTGGAGAACACCGCGAAAAGAGCTGTGAACAGCAATGCGACCCGAGGCAGTTCCCACCACTCAAAGGGATAAGCCCAAATCAATGCGCCCGTGCAGATTGCACTGAGTGCCGTCGCGTAGAAGAGGTTCTTCGCAACGGTTTTCATGTTGGTGGATTTGTACTTCAGCCACTGAGCCAACCCCATCACGGCCATGATGAGCACGGCGAGTGGAACTTGAACGAGGTGGTAGGTCTGGTCCAAATCGGTTCCGGGAGCTAGGTTGTACTTGCTCAAGTCGAGCAGCACTTGGCTGTTCCAAGACTCGCCCAGCTGTGCGAGGAGGGGGCTAAGTGGCTCCAAAAATTGATTGAAAACGGGCAGGCTGGTTTGCCAGGTAATGTGGGCCGCGCTCACCAAGAAGAGCAATGAACCAACAAACATCCAAAATTCTCGGCCCCAAATGGACTCCTCGTCCTCGGTGCGTTCGAAGTCTGAACGGTACGCTTTGACCGAGGTAACGACCAACATAACGAGGAAAACACCAATGGCCTCGACCACATACCCCTTCATGGCAACGAGAAGCAACAAGGCAAGAATGGCGCCAAATGCAGATTTCCACGCCGTTGATCGAAGCAACATGAAGTGCGCAAGTGCCACAAAACTCAAAACGTAAACCAACAATTGCGGGAGGATGCCGCTGTCAACAAAACTGTGCACCGACGTATCTCCGAGGATTCCGGACTTGGTCAGGAAGGTGCTGTACAAAACCAGCAAGAATGAAATCAGCAAGAAGTAGTACGTGCTGAACAGCGCCATCGGCTTTTTCCGGTTGCGGTTGATCAGCAGGAGGTGGGCACCGGCGACCAGGGTCAGCCACGGCACCAAGGAAGAGTTCTCCACGGGATCCCACGCCCAGAATCCTCCAAAACTCAACGCTTCGTATGCCCAAGCACCGCCCATCAAAATCCCCGTGCCGAGGATGCCGATACCGAAGATCGACCAGCGCAGCGCGGGCTTCATCCACGAGCGGTCCGTGCGGTCGGCCAGCCCTGCCAATGCATAGGCGAACGGAATGGACGTCGAAGCGAAACCCAGGAAGAGGGTAGGGGGATGGATGGTCATCCAGTAATTCTGCAGCAAGGGGTTCAGGCCCTGGCCATCCTGGAACATGGGAAAAGCCGTGAGGTAGTCTGCCCGGGCTGTCCAGGGGAGTCCGGCATTGCTCGGCGCATCCCGCAGCAGCAGGAACGGATCCAATCCCAGCTGGAAATTTCCGAAGTAGACCCCGAGGAGCATGGATGTCAGGAACAGTTCGATGGCTGCCACGGTGGCCAGAACAGCGTTGTGCCATTTTGAATCCGACCGCAAGAGCACAAGGCCCAGCACGTTGTGCCAGAACATCCACAACAAAAAGCCGCCTTCTTGACCGCCCCAGAATGCGCTGAAGATGAAGCGCATGGGCATCTCGTTGTTGAGGTGCTTCCAGATGTATTCAAATTCATACCGGTGAGCACCGAACAGCACGAAGATCATTGCGATGGTCGCGAAGGTGCTGGTCGCGTGGATATAAAAGGCCTTACGTCCAACCGATTTCCACCCACACAAAAAGGCGACCAGGGACACAAACGACGCGCCGAACGCCAAGGCGATGAGGCCCTGACCGAAGCTGGCGATTCCGGTCCATTCCCCCAAGTATTCCATTAGCCCTCTGCTTGGAGATCCTCACCCATGAGGACGTGGTTGTTCTCGTTGTACTTCGAAGGGCACTTCATCAGCATTTCTGTGGCGTGAAATTCTTCGCCGACAACGCTGCCGTACAAGTCAATGGATTCGCTGTTTTCCAATCCGGTGGGCTTCGGCTGGTTCAACACCACGCGCTTGGAAGCGCCGGTGGCATCAAACATGTGAAAGACGGTTTTGGTGGGGTCAACCTCGGGGTTGTATTCAACGGGATACGCCGT